>JABZGO010000100.1 GCA_015259305.1 Alloprevotella tannerae
CCCTTATATCCTATCTAAAAATCGACATAAAACCGCATAATCTTATGAAACGCACACACACTTTTCAACTGAAAGCACTGACTTTCTTGCTCCTCTCGTTCTGCTTCCTGACGGCGCAGGCGCAACGCAAATTTCGCTTCGGCTTAGGTATCAACTACGCACTGCCAATCGAGCGCTATACCGGCGGAGAAACACGTTTCGGCGTGTACTTAAACGGAACTTATCGACTGGCAGACCGCCTCGACGTAGGCCTAACGGCGAGTTTGGACGAACCATCTTACGCTGTTCACGAACCGGATGGGACGGTGCTCTGCTACGATACGTACGCGCTGTCTTTTGTGCCAAACGTGACCTACGCATTCCCGCTCAAGACGCCCAAAGTGTTGCCCTTTGTCGGGATGGGATTAGGTGTTTCCTTTGACAATATCAAAGGTGGCGTATTTTCTGACGGGCATAAGCTCCACCCCGTCGCAGTGCCGATGGCCGGCGTTCGCTTCTTCAAACATTTAGACTTGACGGCACGCTATTATATCACGGATAAGAAATTTGACCGCCTGACGCTCTCGCTTGGTTACACGTTTTAAGTGCGACTAAAGCAGGGCCACGACATTTCCATAAGCCACATAAGCAATGAAAAGAACCATCATCTTCCTCCTGTTTACGCTCTGCGTGTTGTCCTCACAAGCTCAACGCAAATTTCGCTTTGGCTTAGGCCTAAATTATCCCATTCCTATCGAAAAGGGATGCAACGATTTGAGCTATCCCGGCATTTATCTTAATGCGAGTTACCGATTGACGGATCGTATTAACGTAGATTTAGGCTTGCATGGCGAACAGTGTGCTTCAAATCTCGACACATCTATTGAAGAAACCTCCACGTTGGCCATCGTGCCCGGAGTAAACTACCTGTTTCCTTTGAAGACGAAAAAGGTACTCCCTTACGTGGGCCTTGGTACCGGTATTTCTTTTGATAATTTTGGGAAGGGTGTCTTTGGCCATGGGATGCACCTCCATCCGGTCTTGGTGCCGAAAGTCGGCATCCAATTCTTCAAGCACTTGGATGTGACTTTCCGCTATTATATTACGCATCCCGACTTCGACCGCTTGATGGTGGGCATTGGCTATACCTTTTAAGTGCGGCTATTTGCGGAGCAAACTTTGGGCAAAAGCAGAAAAATGCCTACTTTTGCGTGATTATTTCACGAGTCGCCGCGACTTGTGCGGGCCGATCTTTGTCGGCCTTGTGCACAAACAGGCCCACATCGTTGCGCCTTCAACCCTTGGGGTTGCCTTCTTGCGCGCGTCTCTACCCATCTTAGAATAAAACCAGCAGTATGTCAGCACGAGAAGTACGCGTACGCTTTGCTCCGAGTCCTACAGGGCCGCTTCATATCGGCGGAGTGCGCACGGCGCTCTACAATTTCTTATTTGCTCGCCAGCATGGCGGGAAACTCGTTTTTCGTATCGAAGACACCGACTCCAATCGCTTTGTGCCGGGAGCCGAAGACTATATCTTGGAGAGCTTCAAATGGCTCGGCATCGATTTTGATGAGGGGGTAAGTTTCGGCGGTCAATACGGGCCATACCGCCAAAGCGAACGGCGCGAAATCTATCGCCGCTACGTCGATCAGTTGCTCGACGAAGGCAAGGCCTATTACGCCTTTGATACGCCCGAAGAGCTGGATGCGAAGCGCGGGGAGATACAGAATTTTCAGTATGACGCTTCTACGCGTATGCAAATGCGCAATTCGCTCGCGCTTCCTGCGGACGAAACGGCGCGTCTCTTGCAGGAGGGCGTCAATTATGTGGTGCGCTTCAAGATTGAGCCCGGCGAAGATGTTCACGTCAACGACATGATCCGTGGCGATGTAGTCATCAATTCTTCGATTCTGGACGATAAGGTGCTCTATAAAAACGCTGACGGCTTGCCTACTTATCATTTGGCCAATATTGTCGATGATCATCTGATGGAAATCAGCCACGTGATACGCGGCGAAGAGTGGTTGCCCTCCGCGCCCTTGCACGTCTTGCTTTATCGTGCGCTCGGCTGGGAGGAAACGATGCCGCGCTTCGCGCATCTCCCGCTACTCTTAAAGCCGGATGGGAAAGGGAAACTTTCGAAAAGGGACGGCGACCGTCTGGGCTTCCCCGTCTTCCCGCTGGAATGGACTGACCCAAAGACGGGCGAGACCTCGTCGGGCTATCGCGAGAGCGGCTACTTGCCGGAAGCGGTGGTGAATTTCTTGGCCTTGCTCGGCTGGAATCCGGGCAACGACGAGGAGTTGCTGAGTATGGACGACCTCGTCAGACTTTTCGACTTGACGAAATGTTCTAAAGCCGGCGCGAAGTTTGATTACGTCAAAGGGCAATGGTTTAACCACGAATATATCCTGAACAGCGACGACGAAAAACTGGCGCCGACCTTCGCCGACATCTTGCGCGACAACGGCATCGAAGCGCCAATGGAAAGCGTCGTCCGCGTGGTCGGGCTGATGAAAGGACGCGTCAATTTCGTCAAAGAACTGTGGCCGCTGTGTAGTTTCTTTTTCGTCGCGCCCACAACTTACGACGAAAAGACCGCCAAAAAGCGTTGGAAGGACTTCAGTGCACGACAAATGAGCGAACTTGCCGCGTTGCTCGAAGGGCTTTCCGACTTCTCGATGGCTGCACAAGAAGAGGCCGTCAACGCTTGGCTGGCCGAAAACGACTATAAAATGGGAGACGTGATGAATGCGTGGCGACTAACGCTTGTCGGCGAGGGAAAAGGGCCTCACATGTATGAGATTTCGTCCTTCCTCGGACAAGCTGAGACGCTCAAACGTATGCGCCGCGCCATCGAAATACTGGGTTAAAGCCCGCCGCCGGCGCTCTAAGGATCGCCGGCGGCGTCCTGCGGCTTTCTTTCCCGACCGCAGCGGGCACCGAATGTGCCTGAAACCTCAAAATTGTCAGCCGACAAATAAAATGTACTCACTCGCCATCTATTTTTATATGCTTTGCGTCAATATTGCCGCGCTTTGCGGCAATAAAAAGGCGCAGCAGATGATGCGTGGCCATCGCAACACCTGGCGTATCTTGCGCGAGCAGATAAATGGCGCCCACTACGTTTGGTTTCACGCCGCCTCGCTCGGCGAATTTGAGCAGGGGCGTCCGCTGATGGAGCGCCTGCGTCGAGAACAACCGAACAAGAAGATTCTTCTCACCTTCTTTTCTCCATCCGGCTACGAGGTAAGAAAGGATTACGCCGGCGCTGATGTGATTTGTTACCTTCCGTTTGACACGCCGTTCAACGCCCGCAAGTTTATACGCCTCGCCCGTCCGGAAAGCGCCTTCTTTATCAAGTATGAATTTTGGCGCAACTATATTAATGTCCTCTCTCGGCGTAATATTCCGGTCTTTAGCGTTTCAAGTATTTTTCGTCCGAAGCAGATTTTCTTCCGCGGCTATGGATTTCGCTACCGAAGAGTGCTGAAGCGCTTTACCCACCTTTTTGTACAAGACGCCAAGTCTGAGCAACTGCTGAAGACGATTGGCGTTCATCGCGTCAGCGTTGTCGGCGACACGCGTTTTGCCCGCGTTGTCGACATTATGCACGAAGCCAAATCGCTTCCGATTGCAGAAGCCTTTGCCCAAGGTCGGAAAGTAATTGTCGCCGGCAGTACGTGGGCTCCCGATGAAGCGTTGCTGATCAACTATTTCAACGCGCACCCCGACACATTCTTAATTTTAGCGCCCCATGTCGTAAATGAGGGCCATTTGCAAGAGATTGAAGACCGCCTTCAGCGCCCCTCCCTTCGCTACACACAAACTACGGCCGAAGCCGCTCCCACGGCCGACTGCCTGATTATTGATTGCTATCGCCTGCTGGCTTCCATTTATCGCTATGCCGCCGTAGCTTACGTTGGCGGGGGATTTGGTGTGGGGATTCACAACGTGCCTGAGGCCGCCGTGTATGGACTTCCCGTCCTCATTGGGCCGAATAATGGAAAATTCAGAGAGGCGCGCGAACTCCTTGCTGCGGGCGGTTGTCGCGAAGTGCGCACGCAGACCGATGTAGATCGCACGCTCGACGAACTCCTGCACGACGACGAGGCGCGGCGTAAGGCCGGCGAGATCTCCGGCGCCTATATTCGCGAAAACGCCGGCGCTGCCGACAAAGTATATCAAGCAGCACTCTTGCCCGAGTCGCATTAAGTTCCGCCCGATACCGATTTCAGTTGTCCGAGTCGCATCGGCGCACGATTATATATTGTATCCCATGACCCCAATTCTTATTCTTGTGGCCTTTCTGGCCCTTGCCGCCGGTTATTTCGCCGGCCGCTTCACCGCCCGCGCCGCTGCCGATGCCCGCAGTGCGGAATTGCAGCGCGCACTGCAAGACATGCAGACGCAAAAGGCCGTGGCCGAAGCCCGTTTGCAAGCCGAGCGCGTGCAGGCCGCCGAAGTCGCACGCCGCCAAGCCGAAGAATTGAAGAAGGAGTTTCACGCCATCGCCTCCGACCTCGCCCGCACGGAGAGCGAATCCCTGCAACACCGCCACACGGAGGCCCTGCGCGCCCTCTTACATCCCTTTGATGCCGACCTCAAGCGCTTTTATGATCGCTTTACTGAGGGCAACGTGGCGATGCGCACCAATATTGAACAACTCATTCGCCAAACGCAGACCGTAGGCAAGCAAGCGGAAGAACTCACACGCGCACTCCGCGGCAATACGAAGGTGCAAGGCAACTGGGGCGAGGGGATTCTGGCCGACTTACTCGAGGCTTCGGGCCTGCGCATCGGGCAGGAATACGACACGCAGGTAAACGTGAAAGACGAGCAACGCGACAATTATCGCCCCGACGTCGTTGTGCACCTCCCCGACAAGCGCGAATTGATCATCGATGCGAAAGTGTCGCTCTCCGCCTATGTCAACTACGTCAATGCGGAGGATGAGGTCGAGCAAGCGCGCTTTATGAAGGAGCACCTCCAATCTGTGCGCAAGCACATCGCCGAACTCTCGACCAAGCGCTATGATAAACTCGTGCCGGGTGCGATCGGCTATGTCCTGCTGTTTATTCCCAACGAAGCAGCTTACGTTGCCGCCGCCAGCAGTGCGCCCGATTTGTCGATGGAAGCTTATCGAAAACAAATTATCCTCATAAATCCGACCAATCTCTTAATGGCTTTGCAACTGACGTACAACCTTTGGCAAAGCGAAAAGCAATCGGCCAACGTGCGAGATATTTATGCCTCGGCCGAAAAACTCTACAACAAGTTCACGCTCTTTGCGGAAAGTTTCGAAAAGTTGGGCGACAACCTTCAAACCCTCACCGCCACCTACGAAGAAGCGCAAAAGCGCCTGACAACGGGCCGCGGCAACATCATCAGTCGGCTCGAAAGTTGGCGCGAGAAAGGCCTGACGCCCGCGCGCTCAATGCCCGACGCCCTGCTCGACGCAACGGTGGACGACGACGAGGCCTAAGCCGATGCTTAGTTCCAAATCCTATGCCGACAAGCAGCGGACGACAACTTGTGAGTATTCATTTTTTACCACTGATTTATTGTACTGAATTTAGCAGAATATATATTTCACCCCCTAAAAAGCCGGACAATTTATAATTTTGTTAGGAAATAGTTTGCGGACTTTTGCTTTTTACACTAAGTTTGCAGTGAATTTTTAAAACGAACACAGAAATGAAGAAGATTTTAGCAATTTGCATTATGGCAATGTTTGGTTTATCAGCTTTTAGCCAAAGTGCAACGAAAGTAGACAACTTAAAACAACAACAGAAAGTCTTAAACTTGACGGCTAAGTTGAACAAATTAGAGATTGAATACGCAAAAGAACAAGCCAATTACGCGGACTTAAGCGCCAAAGCCTCTACTGTCAACGCTTCGGCCAATGTTATGACGGCAGAATTCAACACATCTGATGCTGCAAGCACCGTAAAAGATGCAAAGAAGGTTGCTAAAAAGCTCAAAGAGACCAAAGCGATCAACAAGAAGCTCGCGAAGAGTCAAAAAACTTTGACCAAAATGCAGGCTAAGATTGAGAAACTAAAAGCTAAGCTTGAAACTTTAGACAAGAAAGTCGAAATTGTAGAGCAATAAACCTTCCTTGAAGGGCTGCGATTCCCAACGATTTTATGTACGCTCGTGAGCGCAGACCTTTTTTATCGTGAGCGCAAGCTCTTTTTCTCACGAGGGTAAGCTCTTTTTATCGTGAGCACAAACAGCGCGAATAGGCCGCCATCGGTTTGTTCGCGCATTATTTATGCGTTAGAAGGGGGATAAATAGTAGCGTTTCTCATCCCATTTACGCCACATTTCAATCATCATACGTTTTTGAAAGACCAACCCTAAGGGGTTGCCAATGTCGGTGTACATTAGGCAGGGTTAAAGCGCTCGCGCTTTAACCCTGCCCTGCCAAAAGACTAACCCCGATGGGGTTATTTGAAGTGGGAATTTGCGGGGAATAGGGCGGCGATGATTATGTAAGTTACTGTGTATTTGAATTTTGGCTTAGATAGATTAATTACTGAGTTGCCGCGTCAAAAAATTGAATGGAATGATTCATAAGTTTAGTTTGGGCGAGTCTATTGTGTAAAGGATTGCGCACGAGGCTGGACATAAAATCGATTAATAGCGTCAACAACCCCTTAGGATTGGTCTTTTGGCAGGCCGGGGTTAAGTTGCGCAGCGGCTTAACCCCGGATAAAGCGATGGAAATGAGTACAACCCCATTAGGGGTTGGTCTTTCACCGTGGCGGGGTTGAGGAGCGAAGCAGCAACCC
>JABZGO010000101.1 GCA_015259305.1 Alloprevotella tannerae
CTATTATGGCCAGCAAATGGCCAACAAATATTGCACAGGCGCGTTTCCCTACGGCACGTTTGCGGTCAACGTGCTCGGCTGCCTACTCATCGGCCTGCTGAGTGGGCGTGCCTTATCGATCCCTTGGTTGGACCAAGAAGGACGCCGCCTGTTGATCACGGGATTCTGCGGTGGTTTTACGACCTTTTCGACCTTCGCGTTTGAAAATATGGTCTTGCTGCAAAAAGGGGAAATCCTCGTATTCCTTTATTACACCCTCGGCAGCATTGGTGCAGGCCTGCTGATGGTGGCCCTTGGCTTTTGGCTGACGCGACCGGCACTTTGAGGCGCTCCGGTTGATTAGAGAATTATCATTTTCCATTTATCGACAGAAAAAACGAACTTCGGATTTCATAAATTTAGGTCTTCGGATGCCACGAATCTGCCTTATGGAATCTAACTTTGCAACGATGAAACGAATTATCCTATTCTTCCTCGTCTTATTCGGGGTCACGGCTGTGCAGGCGCAGGTGGTTGTCGACTTGAAAAAGGGCGGCCCGACGGTAAAGTCTAAAACGCTGAAAGATTATGACCACCAAGGGCGCGACGA
Organism: Alloprevotella tannerae; assembly: GCA_015259305.1. Classification (GTDB taxonomy): domain Bacteria; phylum Bacteroidota; class Bacteroidia; order Bacteroidales; family Bacteroidaceae; genus Alloprevotella; species Alloprevotella tannerae_B. The sequence goes on from JABZGO010000101.1 coordinate 590, forward strand.
ACGCGCACTGCGCGAGGATTCGGTGCAATATGTCGACTGCCTGCGGCGAGCTTTTAATGCGTTGGCCATAGATTCTTTGCCGCAGGCCGAAGCGTTGCTGAAGGAAGCCCTGCACTTGCGGCCGGATGCCAAGGGCAATTATGTCGTTTGGCGCAACTTGGGCCTCATTTCCTTGGCACGCGTGGAAATGAGGCAAGCCATCGAGCGCTTCACCAAAGCCCTGCTCGCTCAACCCGGCGATCAAGAGTCGCGCTATAATCGTGCAAAGGCTTACTTTCTCTTGAATAATTTTGCAGAAACTATAGCCGACTGCGATATTCTCTTGAAGCAGGACGCCAATAATGCCTTGGCTGATTCCGTACATCTCATACGTGCTGCAGCCAAAGTCGAACTGCGTCAATACGCAGCAGCACGGGCGGAACTGACAGACTTACTGACGCGAAAGCCCAACAAGAGCGAGGCGCACCTGTTGTTGCTCTGCATCCTGCAAGCTGAAGGGCGACTGCAGGAAATGCGGGCAGAGACCGTGAAGTTTTGCAAAAACTGTCCGAATAACAAGCAAGATCTTGTCATGTTTCTGGATGGAGCGAAACAAACGGACGACAAAGAAGAAGCAAAAATCATCTATGATGCGCTGCTTGAAGACGCACCGGACAATGGGCTTTATCGCATCGAACGCGCAAAGATATTGCTCGCGCTCGGACAAAAGCAGGCGGCGCGAGAAGACCTCAAAATAGCACGCCGCAGCGGCATACCCTCTGCGGCTTGGAAGGAATTGGAACAAAAATTGAAATAAAAGAACGATGAAAAGACTACTGCTGATGCTCAGTCTTGCGCTGCTGGCGGCCAACTTAACGCAAGCGCAGGACTTTGACCGACGCGAGTATCGTGCTGTTTGGCTCACGACATTTTTAGGTTTGGATTGGCCGAAAGGACACGACCCTCTCACGCAGCAAAAACAGTTGTGCCGCATCTTGGACCAATTGCAGGCGGCGAAAGTCAACACCGTCTTGTTTCAAGTGCGTTTGCGCGGGACGACGGCTTATGCTTCCGATATCGAACCCTGGGACGGCATCTTCACGGGAACGCCCGGACGACGCCCCACTTACGACCCGCTGGCTTTTGCGATTGAGGAATGTCACCGCAGAGGAATGGAATTGCACGCGTGGATGGTAGCTTTTCCGGTCTGTAAACTAAATGTGTTGAAGACTTTGGGGGCAAAGTCGGTGGTGCGTAAGCATCCGGAACTCTGTCGCAAGTCGGACGATCAATATATAATGGACCCGGGCATGCCGGGCACGGCAGATTATCTTGCAAATCTGTGCCGAGAACTTGTCAGTAAGTACGACGTCGATGGCGTTCACCTCGATTATATTCGCTATCCGGAAGCCGGTCTTCATTTTGACGATGCGGCGACTTATCGTAAGTATAGTAATGGGTGCGATCTCAAAACTTGGCGGCGCGATAACGTGACGCGCGTCGTAGAAAAGATTCACGAGGCGGTCAAATCTCAAAAGCCTTGGGTGCGTTTATCTTGCGCACCGGTAGGGAAATATGCAGATTTGCCGCGCCAATCTTCGCGCGGCTGGAATGCACGCGATGCGGTCGGACAAGATGCTATAATGTGGCTGAACAAAGGTTGGATGGACGTACTCTTTCCTATGATGTACTTTGATGGAGACAATTACTATCCGTTTGTTTTGGATTGGTTGGAACGTGCCGAGCGGGGAACGGTGGCGCCGGGATTGGGCATTTATTGTTTGAGTGCGGGAGAAAAGGATTGGCCGTTGCTTACTTTGCAGCGGCAAATGAACTTTCTGCGCACGGCGGAGGCAGGCGGATTCGCGCTTTTCCGAAGTGATTTTCTAACCAATAACACAAAAGGAGTGTATGATTGGCTGGCAGGAGAATATACTACGCGCCCGGTGCTCACACCGCCGATAGAGAATCCGCAAAGTACGCTGCCCGCAACGCCTCGCGCAACGCTGACAAGGCAGGGTTACGACTTACATTTCAACTTCCCAACCGGTGGGATACACAATATATATATAAGGGAAGGAAAAACGTTTAGCTTCTTAGGCCAAACGGCGGCGGGGCATTTCACATATCGACCCGCTTTGCCCAAGCGCTTATACGCGGAGTACGCCGTAAAGGCTATGGATCGCTATGGTTGCGAGAGTCAACCAACGCTTCTGAAGATAGATGGCGAAATTCAGGCTTTGACGGACACGCTACACGTTGCGGATCTGCCCATCGACGTCAAAGCGTTTTGGATTTGCGATGCTTTTGGCCGCAAAGTGCGCACGGTAAACGCGACCTCAACGATTGATGTCTCTGATTTGCGCCCCGGTTGCTACGAACTCCGAACGGTCGGCCGCAAAGACGGCTCGCATCGGGTCAGACTCTTTAGGCGATAAAGCCGGCATCTTAGTTGGGAGGCACACGCCTCAGACGGATAAAGCGACGGCTTTGGTTTCTGTGGCGAAATCCGAGAAAGAGATACAAAAACAGCGTCCGACATTCAGTGGAATTGAACGTCGGACGCACTATTTTATGCTTCATTCGATGCGGCCTGCATCCTAATCCTCGCCGCTTACATACGCATTGTATCGTAAGCTGACGCAGGAAGATAAGACTGCTCTACCGCAAAGCGCTACCTTGTTTTAGTCGATCGTCAATAAGACGGTGCCTTCCAAAACACTGTCGCCGGGATTCACGCAAACGGCCGTAACCGTGCCATCGTTTTCTGCCGTGATGTTATTTTCCATCTTCATAGCCTCCAGCACGAGGATATTCTCGCCTTTCTTCACAGCTTGACCGGCCTTTACCAAGACCTTCGTAACCACACCCGGAAGCGGAGCTTTCACCGGATTTCCTTTACCCGCCTCTGATGCACTCGGCGCACTTGCTGCCGCAGTCGGCTGTTCGGCAGGAGCAGCTGCCGGCGCATCGGGCACAGCCGTCGTATCGACATTAGGCAAATTGTCTTCTGTCAATTGCGTGCCTTGCATCTCAACATCAAAAGGAATGCCGTTAACTACCACCTTCGCACGGCGACCTTGCACCTCGTTGATCGTAACATCGTAGGCCGCGCCGTCAATTTTATATTTGTATGTCTTCATTTTCTACGTTACATTAAGTTTGCTTCGCCGGAAGGAATTTGGGGAGCTTGCAAGTTTTTAGAAATATTGCTCTTCTCGTTCATTAGTTCGGCCGGAGACACCCACCCTGCCCGACTGGGTTTGAGCGTAATCACATCCGGTTCGTCATCGTGAACAACTTCGATGTCGTGCTCAAACAGCGCAAGCACAATCGCCGCCACAAAAGCCGGCAGTTGCTCGCCTGAGACCTGCGGCGCCTTACCGTCGATCAAAAAATCTTGGAGCGAAGCGCTATTGTCGTCAAACGACAAAGAAATCGCCTGCCCGTTCAGTTGAAATTTATAATGCTTCATTGACTTTTCAATGGTTTTGAATAGCGCCTTGCCGGCCGAAGCGGATCGGCCAACAAGACTTGTTCTTCCTTATTAAAGCGGAATATTGCCATGTTTCTTAATCGGTCTCGTTTCGCGCTTGCCGGAGAGTTGCGCCAGTGCGCGACAAATGCGGAAACGCGTATTGCGAGGCTCGATTACGTCATCGACATAGCCATACTCTGCCGCTTTATACGGATTGGTGAAAAGATCGTTATACTCTTGTTCCTTTGCTGCCAAGAATGCTTTCGGATCTTCTTGCTCTTTAGCCTCCTTGCCGTTGAGAATAGCCACAGCCCCACTGGCACCCATCACGGCAATCTCAGCGCTGGGCCAAGCATAATTAAGATCATTCTTCAACTGCTTACAGCCCATCACGATATGACTGCCGCCATAGCTCTTGCGCAGCGTCACAGTCACCTTAGGCACCGTCGCTTCACCATAAGCAAAGAGGAGTTTTGCGCCGTGGTCAATCACCGCGTTATACTCCTGACCTGTACCAGGCAGGAAGCCGGGAACATCGACGAGTGAAACGATAGGAATATTAAAGCTATCGCAGAAACGCACGAAGCGAGCTGCTTTACGGCTGGCGTTGCTATCTAAAACACCGGCATAGACACTGGGCTGATTAGCTACAATGCCCACACTTTGGCCGTTGAAGCGCGCAAAACCTATAATAATATTGCGTGCGAACTGACTCTGTACTTCCATAAACTCGCCATCATCGACAATGGCTGAGATTACGTTGTACATATCGTAAGCCTGATTGGGATTATCCGGAACTATTTCGTTCAACGCGTCCTCCTTACGATCAATCGGATCATTGGTGGGCTTCAGCGGCGCGTGATCTAAATTGTTCTGAGGCAGATATTCGAGCAAATGGCGAATAAGCAGCGCAAACTCCTCTTCCGTCTTTGCCGTAAAGTGCGCTACGCCGGAAATAGAGGCGTGCACGTTCGCACCACCGAGTTGTTCTTGCGTCACGTCTTCGCCCGTCACGGTTTTCACCACCTTCGGACCCGTCAAGAACATATAACTTACGCCCTCCAGCATCACAACGAAGTCAGTCAAAGCAGGAGAATACACAGCACCACCGGCGCAAGGGCCGCAAATACCGGAGATTTGTGGGATTACACCGCTGGCTTCAATGTTGCGCTGAAAGATTTCACCAAAACCGGCCAACGCATTGATGCCTTCTTGAATGCGTGCACCGCCAGAATCGTTGAGGCCGATGCAGGGAGCACCCGTCTTCATGGCAAGATCCATCACCTTGCATATCTTTTCGGCCATCGTGATCGAAAGACTACCGCCGTTGACCGTAAAATCCTGCGCGAAAATGAAGACCAAGCGGCCATTGATCGTACCGGAGCCGGCCACGACGCCATCGCCCAAGTATTGCTTCTTATCCATGCCAAAGTCGTGGCAGCGATGAAGCTTAAACATATCCATTTCCTCGAAGGAACCTTTATCCAACAGTAGCGCAATACGCTCTCGCGCCGTATATTTTCCTTTTTCGTGCTGCTTGTCGATGGCCTTCTCCCCGCCACCAAGGCGAGCCTTACGGCGCAATTCGACCAATTGCTTTACTTTCTTCAGTTGTTCATTCATAATATGCAATCGTATTATTTTGGGGGACAAAGTTACACGAAACCTAAGAGAATCAGAAGTATTTATGCCTTTTTTCGTATGCTTTCAACTTCTTGCATTAGGTTTTGACAGGTGAAAGTTATAGTTGCGCACTTTGCACACTAAGACACCATTTGCGCAAAGAATACGAGTTTAGATTGCACACTTTCTTCTCAAATGTTTTATTTCAAAGAATTAGCGCCGACTATACAGTGCGCGAAATATGCATTTTTTATCTTTTTTCGCACTGCGATCCTACAAAATTGAGCACTTTTAAGTCTTTATTTTGATTTGAGTTACTACGTTTCAAACGTCGGTAGTTATTTTTGCTAAAAACTGACCGAACCGGCCGAAAAGAATCCTACATCATTCTCCTTGATAAGCGCAAGGCGAATAAAGCAACAAGCCCCTAAGCGCTCACAAAGGCGAAAAGGTTTAGTCAGCGCTTGGCTTTCTCCGTACAGACGCGAGAGGTAAAAATTCCAACTAGGAGGGAAAAAATTCCAATAGGAGGAATTAAATTCCCAACAAGTAGGGAAAAAAGTCCCAATAAGGAGCAAAAAAATCAGCTCATAGATACGCCATTTGAGAATAAGCCTGCGCCCAACATTGAACTAAGCAATCGATGGTGGAGCATAAGTTGCCGTAAATTCAATATAAGGTCCTATTAAGGATCTATACCTTCTTCTAAGTCTTCACGCGATGATTGCGTATGCCCCATAGCCTTTTTCTTTTGATAAGCGTAAACGCTTTTCAAATAAAGGTTGTAACTTTGCAGAAACATTCGTAGCATATCAAAAATGAAAGCAGAAGAAGCCCAAAAGAATGGCAGGGGTGGGCGCAGAGCAGGCGCCGGGCGCCCCAAAGGCGATCGCCGCTTGTTCTCCTTCCGTATAGAAGGGCGACTGGCCGACTTTATTGATAGTCATAAAAACCGAACAGCGTTTATACACAACTGTATAGAAGAGGCTTTCAACAGGAAGGAGGAAGG
>JABZGO010000102.1 GCA_015259305.1 Alloprevotella tannerae
TCCTTATCGTTGTAGCAACGCACTAAATACAGTTGGTTACAAAGAACTTTTCAAATACTTCGATGGTGAATGGGATTTGCCATTTTCCGTTGAAAAAATAAAGAGAAATACGAGAGTCTATAGCAAGAAGCAAATGACTTGGTTCAAAAAGGATCCAGACATTCGTTGGGTTAAGGCTAACGACAATGCAATTGATCATATAATGCAAAGCTTTGCCAAAAATACAGTATAAATTAAGGCAAAGGTTGCATATATGTTGTGTGTGACTTATATTTGCAATATCCTAATTATTCAGAGATTATATGCAGACAAAATCCCATAGCCTATTAGGCAAAATTAAATCTTTTTTTGTCCGTTTGAAGCGAGGCGTCCATCGTTTTTGGGCTTGGTATAAACATTTATATTCGGGGCAACCTTGGTGGAAGAAGACTATTGTCGGGATTCTCAGTTTCTTTTCATTGCTCTTGATATACGTCATAGCTGTGATGACCAACTTCCTTTGGCTGTTTGGAAAGTCTCCTTCGCTTAGTGAGATTATGCATCCTAAAAATCCTTCTGCTTCCGAAATTTATAGTGCAGACGGACAAATGATCGGCCGATACTATAATGAGAATCGCTCACCCGTGCCTTATGATTCGATCAATAAGGTCTTCTTTGAAGCGTTGATTGCTACAGAAGATGAGCGCTTCTATGAGCACCATGGCATCGACTATCAAGGTTTGGCTGCTGCAGCAAAAGATGCTTTACTTGGACATCCGCGTGGTGCGTCTACGATTACGCAGCAGTTGGTGAAGAATATGTTCCGTGTGCGAACGCAGTATGGTACAGGATTGTTAGGTAAGATTCCTGGCGTGCGGATTCTTATAATGAAGAGTAAGGAGATGATCATTGCCACAGAGATAGAATTGACCAACTCTAAGCAGGATATCCTTCGAATGTATGCAAACACTGTAGATTTCGGTTCTAATTCCTATGGTATTAAGACGGCTGCGAAGACTTACTTCAATACAACGCCGGCTAAACTTAAAACAGAAGAAGCGGCCGTACTTGTAGGAATGCTGAAAGCTACGAATGCTTTTAATCCGCGTATCAATCCAAAACGAAGTTTGGCGCGTCGCAATACGGTCTTGGAGAAGATGTGCGCAAGAAAGTTCTTGACGCGTCAAGAGTGTGACTCTTTGAAGCAACTTCCCATTGAACTAAAGTTTACAATAGAAGATCCTACTGATGGCTTGGCGCCTTATTTCCGTCAGGCTGTGGCCGATTATCTGAAAAAGCAATTGCCCGATTTAGATCTGTATACTGATGGTGTTAAAGTCTATACCACTTTAGATACAAAGATGCAGCAATATGCAGAAGAGGCTGTAAAAGAGCAGATGAAGGTCGTGCAGAGCAACTTCGATGTGCATTGGCGCGGATTAGGGGACCCTTGGCGTGATGAAGAGGGAAAAATCATTCCTCGTTTTATTGAAGATATTGCGGCTCGTAGTGATGCTTATAAACAATTGGCTGCACGCTATCCTAATAATCCTGATTCTGTAAACTATTACCTCAATAAGCCTCATAAGGTGAAACTCTTTGGTTACGATGGTGCAAAAGAAGAGGAAATGAGTACGATGGACTCTATTCGCTTTATGGTAAAGTTTATGCACGCAGGTTTTATCTCGATGGAGCCAAATACAGGTTATGTAAGAGCTTGGGTAGGTGATATCGATTTTGATGCTTGGAAGTACGACAAAGTTCGTTCTATGCGTCAACCGGGTTCAACGTTCAAACTCTTTGTCTATTCTGCAGCTATGGAGAGCGGGTTGATTCCCTCTGATAGTCGTAAGGACGAATATATCCAGATGGAAGTCTATGACAAGATAAAGAAGAAAGACGTCATATGGCGTCCGCATAATGCCAATGGTCGTTTTTCTAATGCAAATATTCCCTTGCGCGCAGCTTTTGCTCGAAGTATCAATACCATAGCTGTCAAGGTCGGACAAGAAGTCGGTATTCCTCGTGTCATACAGACAGCTAAGGCGATGGGCATTAAGTCACCCTTAGATGATACACCCTCTTTGGCTTTAGGTTCTAGCGATGTTAATCTTATGGAGATGGTTAACGCTTATGGTACAATTGCTAATGAAGGTGTTCACGTTGAACCCGTGCTCGTTACGAAAGTTGTAGATAGTGATGGTAAGGTGCTTTATGAGAATAAGACCGAAAGTTCGCAAGCTATCTCTTGGCGTTCTGCTTTCTTTATGCAAAAGATGCTTGAAGCCGGTATGACTGATGCCGGTGGAACGTCTCAGAGTATGCGTCATTATATGAGTGCCCCATACTGGAACAAGCAGATAGAGGTCGGCGGCAAGACGGGTACATCAAACAACCATTCGGATGCTTGGTTTATCTGCGTGACGCCCGCTCTCGTCAGCGGAGCGTGGGTTGGTGGCGAATATCGTAGTATCCATTTTCGCACCGGCGCTTTAGGTCAAGGTAGTAAGACGGCCTTACCGATTGTCGGACTCTTTATGCAGAAAGTATTGGCAGATCCGCAGTTGAGTCCGCGTTATATCAAGAAGTTCCCACTACCTAAAGAGACAATGAATCCTAATGACTATGGTGGCGACTATATTGGCTCCCCCAATACTGATGCTGATAGTGGGCAGGGTGGATCTGATTCTCTTAGCAATGCGTCTGAAGATCTTTTTGGCAACGAAGAAGCTGAATCCAAACCTTCGGAATCGACAGCTCCACCTGCAGAACCTGCACAAGAAAATGTGCCGGCTGAAGACAAGAAAGGCAAGGCGGGGCGCCATAAGGATAAGAAGCAACCCGTTAAAGATAGTGAGGATCTATTCAACTGATGAAATATCGGTAAACCTTAGAAAAATCCTCCTCGGCTCGTTGGACTGAGGAGGATTTCTAATGTAAGTCTTACCGGGTTCTAACCTCCGATGGTGGTCTTCTTATCCTTCGTCTGCTTCTCCACGCGGAAGAATTCGACATTCTTCAGTCGGCCGAAATCAGGCGTAGGCGTGAAGAGGATCTGTGTTTTCGAGATACACTCTGATGGCTTAAAATCTGCTTCTTTCTCTACGGCCTTCGACGAGAAAGTAGGCCTGAACGTCCCAAGCGGATCGCCATCGACGATGTAACCCTTCAAGCAATACTCGTTGAGCACTTTGCGAAACTTGTATAGAACAGGGCAGCCACGTCGGCATCGCCCACCGTACTGTCCTCCGCCGTCCGCTCGCAAAGTTTGTCGAACGAAATGCGCTGTTTCTGGCAAATAGGGCTTGCCACGAATTCTTTCTTGCCCTTCAACGGGCCGACACTCATTTTTCGTTTGTTTAGAGAATAATCCATGATACTAAAAATTTGATTGTAAAAAAACACAGAGACGGCGTTATCTGCACACTTCACAGAACCTTTTTGCCTCAGTGTATGCCAAAGATAGCAGAAATATGTTACATTAACAAATAAAATATACAACATTTATTTATACGAATAGTACTTTCATCTTAGCGGAGATATTAGCTTATTCGGAAAATGATAGTACTTTTTATACAAAACGATAGTACTTTTTAGGTAAAACAATAGTACTTTTTAATGATCTCTATACGGAGATTTGGCAATTCGCTGTGTATCATATGATTATATGATATGTTTTCTCTCCATTTTACCAGGCCTTGATAGGAGAGGTTCTTTCCCCTTCGTTCTTCCCAAAGTCGTAAGGTTAACTCTCTTTCAAACTGATGATGTCTCGTCGTTTTATCGTCCTTTCCTCCTTATCTGTTTTAACGTAAACTCGACGAATCCGGTACGAAGCAGCTGCGTGTCAATAGTTCTTTGCACATTGATTCACGGTGTCTTTACTCCATTGTTCTACAACAAATTCATTTGAGAGATTACGAAAATGCATGAGAGAAAACACGCCACATATCAAACAATATCAGATATAAGGCGGCTCTTAAGGGGCGACTACTTACGATTGCGGATTCTAGTATTGGTGGATAAGGCATATTGCAGAACGTCTCTTTCTGCTTTATGACTTATCAGCCGGTCATTTGCGCTTGACCTTATGCTTAGTTTTCTTCGTTTGCGTCTGCTTTAATAGGCTGTATGCTTTGTATAAACCCAGTTCTCCTGCGCGACTTAGGTCGGCTGTTACATTTTCAGTTTCTTTGTTTTGTAGACGTATGACGGCTCTATTATAATAGGCTTCGGCAAGGCGATGGTCTAAGGCGATGGCTCGATCTAAATCTGTCAGTGCAGCTTGTTGCTTGTGGAGCGCGTGGTAAATGCACGAGCGATTGTAATATAGGTAGGCACAATCCGGAAGCTTGCTTATGGCCGCATTGATATCTTCTAAAGCTTGATTCAGATATAAAGTCGACAGATGAGGACTTTGCGTATTCTCAGTGATCTTCCCTGTGGTCTTTTCTGCTTTGCTCATCCCGATGAGTAAAGCTGCACGATTGACGTAAGGTAGAGCGAGGGTAGAGTCGCCGGCAATGATTGATGAGGCCAATTGTAGCGCCTCTGAAAAGTTGTAGATGGCTCGGAGTAGTATCGTGCGTAAGATCTTGTAATCGTATTGCGATAATTCACCTCCGGCACTTTGTAGCGAATCGATAATTTGTAGATGTTGCGTTAAAGTAGCGGTTGTTTCCGGTGTCTTCTCTGCCGTAAACAAGAGTCGCCTACTTGACTGCTGTAAATATCTATTTCCGGCTGCTCGTTCTGCCTGCAATTCAATATCGGCGATACGCTTACTGAGGGCACTAAGTTCGTCTAAGTAGCCATCGGAGCGGTAACCGCGCGTAGTTGTAGGTTGCAGTTGAGGCGTTAAAGCCGGCAAGATCTCTTGCGTTGCAGTTTGATTTTCCACGTGACCTAAAAGTAGATCTCCTAGTATGCGTACCGTATCGGTTTCATCTTCTATCGGGCGATCGTAATGCTCCAGTGCGTGATCGGAGCGCTTCCTGACTGTCCGTATAAAAGAGCGTTTAGGTTTGGCAAAGGCTATGTCCAATTGCGCGCGCGCAACGACCGTTTCGTCAGCCAAAGCCCCTCGCGTATCCCCCGTCTTTCTACGCAATCTGCTGCGAGCATAATAGCCGAAGAGGAAGTTAGGGTAAGCTTTGATCAGTATGCTATAATCCTTTATAGCTCCTTGATAATCGCCGGTCTGCTCTCGTAATAGTGCACGATTGTAACGAGCCAATGTGTTGTTTGGTTCTACGCTGAGGATAAAATTAAAATCGTCGATAGCTCTGTTATCGTCGCCTACCAATGCACGCAATAGTGCGCGATTGTAGTGCGCTACAAAGTGCTTCGGAACAAGTTCGATGACCTTGTCGTAATCAAGTAGTGCATTACCGAATTGATTCAGTGCATGTCGGGTTTCAGCTCTAAGCAGGAAAGGTTCATAATTGTTTTTTTCGTAGCGAATCGCAGTAGTTAAGAGTGAGTCGGCCAATTGATATTTCCCTTTTTGCAATGCATATTGAGCTTTAAGCATCCAGGCAGAAGCTTCTGACGGGCGCAACGTAAGTAGAGCGTCTATTTGCTGAAGACCGTTTATGGTGTCTTTTTGCTCAAAGGCAATTTGAGCTTTCAGCATATAGCCTCTGTAAAACTTGGGCGATTGTTTTAAAAGGCGATCGGCAGCTATTGTGGCGCTGTCGGTTTTATGTACTTGCAGATAGCAGAGCCCTTGATTAAATAGTGCACCCTCGTCTGAGGGGAAATCTTTCAATACTTGCTCGTAATCGGTTATCGCGCCTTGAAACTCTGATTTTCTAATACGACAAAGTCCTCTCAATCGATAGGTTTCTGTTAAGTAAGGATTCAGTCTGATTGATGCTGTACAGTCGTTCTCCGCTCCACTAAAGTCTCCTAAAGAGAATTTGGCATAAGCGCGATAATAGTAAGCTTGAGCATGCTTTGGGCGAACATCAAGCACGCTATTAAAGTAATGTATGGCCGAAAGATAATCATCGTAGCTAAGCGCATAACGCCCCATTTCTACAACATTTTCGATGTTGATTTGTGCAATGGAAAACGTCGAGAAAAGAAAGAATAGGTAAGTCCCCAAGTAGCGCTTTAAACTACTGCTTGCGAGGCTTAGTATTCGTCGTCCAGCCATTTTAGCGTCTAATGATATGTTAAGGGGCAACCCCAAAACGGAATTGCCCCTATAGTGAACTATTCAGTTTGTGGAAGGGATTTACTTATTGCCAAGAACTTTTTCAGATTTTGTTGTGCCGTCTGCAAACTTAACAACTTTGATGGCTACATCCTTATTAATTCGGTGAGCAGAGAGGTCGAAATAAGTTTCTATTGGGGAACTTTTACGCGATAGTGGCAATTGACTTTGCCTTTGCGCATCGCGTTAAGCTTATTCTTTACCATCTGTTTGCGTAAAGGAGAAATACGATCTGTAAAGACGTGCCCTTCAAGATGATCGATCTCGTGCTGCATCACGCGCGCTAAATATCCTTCGACCCATTCATCGTGCGGTTCAAAATTCTCATCGCGGTATTGCACGTGAATCCTTGTCGGACGTTTTACCGGTTCGTGGATGCCTGGCAAACTTAAGCAGCCTTCTTCTAAGGTTGATATTTCCGAATCATCAAACTCTATGATGTGCGGATTAATAT
>JABZGO010000103.1 GCA_015259305.1 Alloprevotella tannerae
GTCTCGGCTCGCGGATAATCTCAAAAGTTTCTCCTCCGATAACATTTCCATTTTTGTCCTTCTGGCGTAGGAGTATGGTATGCTTTTCCGGATTGCTTCCGAAAGGAAGGACGGTCTTGAAGTTCACACTCAGTTTGACGAGGCCGATGTCTTTGGGTTTGAGTACAATATTGTCCAGTGAACCGTTTTGAGAAACGATCTCTTGTATGTAAGGATGACCTGTAGATTTTATATTTACACCCTTTTTACCTCCTTCATCCCAAGCAGAGAGTACTTGTGGAGCCATACGCAACTGCACTCGTGCATTGCCAAAGAGGGTATTTGAACTTCCATTAGTTGCATTCGGCAACTCTATCACATCAAGACTGTAAGCCTCCTTATTGGGGAGATGATTTACAACAGAAACTGCTCCTTCATAAGAGGAACCAGAGCCAACATTTGCTATTGTTAAGTTCTTCTGTGCTATATTATTGTAATGTGATATCAATCTACGTATTTCCAACTGTTTCTCATCATCAATATCGGGATCATCAATATTGTCAGAAATCATTAGTAACAAACAGAAATGCCAAAGATTTTCTCCTCCAATGGCTTCATTAGAAATTATTGAAAATTTTGTAGGATCAGGAGTTTTCCATTCTATTGGAACATCAGCATATTCTCCAGGTTTCAACGGAGGCACAATGCCTAGGTCTTCTATATGGCCCCCTAAGCGAATACCTTCCACTTTCAGTAATCCTGTCCATGCTTTGGACCATTGTAGGTTTGTCCCAGCTTTTGCCCAAAAAGCAGTTACTCTTGATTCGGGAGACTTCTTCTGTCCCCTGTTCCAAACTCTTACATAAATGTAATTTGTCTTTCCTCCCAATGGGTTTTGATGCTCTTGTATGCTATCTTTTTGATGTCTGACCCAAATTTCGGGAGCACTCCAATAGTTATCATTCGTAATAGTCGTATTTGGTTCAAATCCTTTATCCTCGGCATTATCCTTGATATACAGGTCATAGTCCTTCAAGAGCGTGGGGAAGCCATACTGGTTCATCGGTCCAATGGAAGCATCACTGTCGTCGCTATCCTCCTCCAACTTGGCATTTGCGGGGAGGTTCTGAGGACGCGGTCCGATTCCCCACCAATAGTATCCGTCGTTATCCTTATCATAAGCCGGTGCCGGTTCGGAAATTGCCGAAATCAACGGACGAGAGAAAAGAGGATACTTGCTGGACCAATTGTGCTTGTACTCAAAGGGAAGTGTGGGAGCCGCAGAAGAAACCATATTGTTGATATTCACAAACGCATACAAGAACCCGTGGTCTCCCCAATTTTCTCCCCAACTGTTTTTGAAAATCCAAACTGTCTGACCTATGTGAGGGTCGCCGGGTTTAACCACAATCCGTGTGTTATAGTGCTCATAAACGATGTCTCCCGCCTTTATCGTCTTGTAGCCTACCAAGGTCATGGCATGGGACCAAGAATCGATGCGCCCGGCAAGAGGACTCTTAAGCAGCATGGATTTCAATTTTTCAATTGAGGCGAAATCATTGCCTTTGATAGGGTTGAACAATTCTTTTCCCGCATTTTTTATCGTATATAGAGGGTTCCCTTTTTCGGAACAGGGACGATCCTGCGCTTTGTATGGGAACGACATCTCATCCTGAATCCATTTGCGGCTGATGTAGTCCAATGCAGAAGCCGCCCATCCTCCCTTGCAACTTCCCGCGTTAGAACAAGATACTAACTCTTGTTCGGAGAGGTCAAAATTGCAGGTCGTATTCTTGTGGAGTTTTGCAACGGCTTCCATAGCCCCTATGGCAGAGAAAGCCCAGCATGAACCACAGCTCTTTTGATCTTTTACCGGAGTAATCCATCCTGTAATCTCATTCTGGAAATAGGGAGATCCCTTGATAGTAGCACTGTGGCGCGTCCTCCAGTCGAAATCAGGAACATAAGAGGATTTTTGATATCTGACACTCGGAACATCAACATCAATGATACCGCCGATATAGTATTCCGCTCCCTTGAAGTTGGGAACCGTTCCTCCATACATCTCTTTCTTCTCTTCGTATGAAAGCCGTCCGAACGGCGTGTCACCTGCCCTCCATAGTGCACCGGAAGCCTTCAATTCCAAATTGAGCCGATATATTAAATATTTAATTCGGGTATCTTCGTCAATGAAAGTAGGTGGTAAGGGGACTGTCTTTGTACGAGCCTTAAGGGATGCAGAAGGTGCCTGTTGAGGAGCCGATAATCCCGAAACGGTGATTTTAAGATGCTCTACCATAGCATCGGAAATGAGGATATGGACTTTTTCGGGTACAAAATCCTTTATTTTCCCAGTCTCAAACCCCATAAGTTCAAAATTGTCCTTACCTTCTTTGAAAGCAAGTAGGGGAAACGATTCATAAATAAGTTTCTCATACCCATATTCGTCTGCCACCAATATCCTAACATATCCATTGGGAGAAGTAAACTTTATGCTTCCACTTGTGAGGATGCCGGAAATGTTCCCTGCCTCATTTTTGTTGAATGATAAGAGTGTTTCGTCCTGCGACAAAACCTTCGCAATATCCGTTTCAAAATTCTGTGCCTGCATATTCAAAATACAGGCAAAGACTAAGACGAAAGTCAAAAAAATGTAATTCTTTTTCATAACCATGGTGTTTTTAAGAGTAAAAAAAATAGAATCCATAACCAACATGTCCTCCTTTCTATAACTATGGCTTTGAGATGAAACATTCATAGATCTATATGCTTTATTAGTATCTGTCGTCTGTCGTCTGTCGTCTGTAAATTCAAAACTCCTTGTCGCAAATATACATAAATAATTTTACTCTTGCAAATTTTCCTTGCTTTTTTTGGAGAAATTCTCTTTGTGTGAATTTTTAAAGAATTTCGACTGTCGGTTCAGAGAATGGATATACCATCTTGCTGTCTCCGTCATAGACAGAGAGAACTTTACAAAGCCCAATAAATAGGAGGCCATAAAACTATTGCTTGTTCCCAAAGAAGCCATGCATCAATGTACAAAGGACCATTGATACACAGCTTACTTTGTTCTGAATTCGTCGAACTCACGTTATATTACTGAATAACAGATGATAAACGACTATTTAAGGGAGGGCTACGTAATGGAGGCGACTTCAACCCGGTAGGATTATTCATTAAAACCAACCGCATATACTTATGAGAGAGAGCAGTTCAAGCGACGAACTTCGGGCTCTCTACAGAAAAGAAGCGGACTTTTCACGTAAAAGGTACGGACAATTCTTACAAAAGGAGCGTACTTTTGTGCAAAAAGGTACGGACTTTTTGCCTAAAAGGAACGCTCCTTTTCGAAGGAAAACAGACAGAAACAAAAAAACAAGGATGTGTTTCATCCTTGTTTTTACCTTCTCTACAATACCATTCTTTTCTCGTTGTAAAAAAACGCAGAGACCACTTGCATACACATAGCGGTCTCGGCGTTTATGATTGTAGGTGTTGTCAGCCTTTTAAGAGGCCTCACACATCGACCGGTTTATTTGATATAAATCGGACGGATGCTGTACATATTATACTTCGGGTTGTACGGGCTGCGGCCCTTCGTCGTTCCATAGTGGAATTGGTTGCAGTGGAACATAAATTTGCCGGCGAAGGCAGCAGCTTGCATCTGATTTGATCCATCAGCCGTCCAATACATACCCCAGTTGCCCGGATTTGAGAGACGGCGCCAGCCTTCATTGTAGTCCGTGTACATACCGCCGAAGGGGAAGAACACGCCTTTGCTAATATCTTCTTTCGTGAAGCACTTCATATAGCAGTTTGCTCTGCTGATGTAGCCTGCGTCCTGATTAGAGCGACGGAGTCTTCTGCCATTTCTATCCAATACGTAGCCTTTTTGACATTCGTCTACCGTCGGGTCGAAGAGTAAGCCGTAAATACGATGGCCTTCGTAACAATAGTAGCCAAAGTACTGGCCAGTATGGCGCATCAAACTCTCAAATTGAGCCTTCGTAGGCAGCGCATATTTGCCTTTTGAAGCATAGTGAGCCAAATCGCCGAGGCGCTTATCTGAGTTGTAGCGAGCTTGGATATTTCCCCACGTTCCCCAGTAGCTGCTAATAGCTACGCGGCCGTAGTTGTGTCCATAAACAATGTCGCCCCAACGGAAGTGGTCAAACTTTGAATTGCAGTAGTTGTCAGGAAGTGCAATTGTACCTATAGAAAGCTCGCCTTGCTTTTCCATATAATAATAGTCCCACGGATTTTTAGCCAAGTGATAGCCTGGTTCCCAGCCGGCAATGCTTACCGTCGGGTCATATTGGAGGTTAGATCTACTCCACTTGATGCTATCAATCTCGATCCAAGGCTCTTCCTCGTCCATTTTGAGCGTATACGTGTAATATTTTGCACGCTCTACGACCATATCTTGCTTAACGGTTACAATAAAGGTCTCCCCATCGGCAGCCTCTACTCTGAAAGTAGGTCTGAAATGATTGTCGGGGAAGACAGCTACGTCCATCTGAGCGACCGGCTGTGCCGTTTCGACCGTATAGCCGTCTTTGTTATCAAACTTATAGTTGCCCGTGCGCAAATCAAACTCAGCTTCGTCGGGAACATTAGAAATCACGACGCGCTTTACGTTCGTAAGGAATCTATCGTTGATTTTGAATTTCAAGCGCAAGATCGTGTATTGTTTCTTCATATCTACGTGGCCCACGCCGGCAGCGCCGTTTAAGCGAATGTTCCGCGTGATACCCCACGTATAGTCAATGCGTTTCATACCTTGCAGCGTACCATTCTGGCCTTTCATATCCAGCTGCAAAGTGCCGGGCTTTTGCTCTCTGGCATTAAAGCGTGCCGGATAGAAGAGTGCTACGTCATCGCCTTGTTTGCAGTTAACCTCTCCGGAGAGTCGAGTGTCGTTGCCGCTCTCTTCAGCCGTGAGGATGTCGTAGCCTTGCGGGTCCGTGAGGTTGTAAGCAAGTATTTTGTCACCTACTTCCCATTTTGATCCCGTCGTCAGGTCAATAATGGAACGCAATGCCGGTTTTCCGTCAGCACCGGTTGCACCTGAGTTGCCCACGGTAATCGTTACCGGACGCTTCGCATTTGCGTCGGAGTTCTGTGCGTTTGAATTTTCGTTGCCTACATCATTAGAGCAAGAAGCCAAGCCTAATGCCAACGCAGCGGATAGCAAACTAAAAGTAATGATTCTCATATTTCGTAGTATTTAATTTAGCCGTTAATGTTTAGCGGTCTTTTAATTTAAACTTTCGTGTCTTTATATTGTTCAGGCGAATCTGACTCTTAAAACTCTTCCTCCTCACCATCGAAATAATTAGGTTTCCCCGGCATAGGGCTAGGCTTCGTACCGCCTCCGATTTCGCCGCCTCCACCTGGTTCAAAACCTCCACCACCGGCGCCTGCACCCGGACTTGCTGTAATCATGGCTTCATACTCCATTTGAAGAAGCTCAACTTGCGGACATACATAGGCATTGCTCTTTGCCTTACTCTCTGTTACGTTCATAACGATTAATGTATCTGATTTTTTTGTTCTTGTTTCTTTGTTGTTGGTGGCTCTCTGAGCGACCGGAAACGCGGATGGGCGCGCCGAAAGACTGAAGCGCCATAGGCGCAAGAGCAGAGAAAGAGTCAGATGATTAAGGGTTCGACTATCGCTAAGTCGGGCTTACCTAAGCCGCAACAAGTTTTGGACCTTGCTGCCGGCCGTATGGTGCTGCTTTGTAAAAAAAAAGAGGCATCGCGTATCTTAACATCCCACGTCGCATCTTTTTGACTCCTTGCAAACCGCCGTTACGACATATCAGCAGATTGGGTCAGGAAGACGACAAAGCACTTTTCCAACTCTTTTCACCGGCAAAAGTAGGACAAAAGCAACAAAGCCGCACTAGCGGTTTTTGTAAATTGAGGATATTTACAATCGATTAAACATGTTGTAAATCAGCCATAAAGACTTAAAATTTGTAACCCGTAACAATACGGTAGAACGTCAGCCAAAGGATCTTTAAGTCTAAAAAAAGCGAGCGGTGTTCAAGGTAATAGAGGTCGAGCTCGAGCCGACGAAGCATCTTCTCCGGCGTATCCGTATAGCCATTATAAAGCGTGGCATACGACGTGACGCCCGGGCGGATTTGATACAAGAGCGGATAGCGCGGATCTTGGCGCACAATCTGCTCAATATAGAAGCGACGCTCAGGCCGCGGACCGATAAAGGCCATATCGCCGCGCAGGACGTTCCACAACTGGGGCAACTCGTCCAAATGATGCTCGCGCAAGAAGCGGCCTACACGCGTCAAACGCGGATCCTTCCGCCCACGACAAAGCTGCGGGCCGCCCGCTTCGGCGTCATTGTGCATGCTGCGAAACTTATACATGGAAAAGGGGCGGCCATAGCGGCCGATGCGCGTCTGCTTGAAGAGAGCGGGCGCGCCATCGTCAAGCCTCACTGCCAAGTAGCAGGCCAGCATAATCGGCGCAAAGAGCAACAGGCAAAGGAGCGCGATGGCTATGTCGGCCATCCGCTTCAGCAGGCGCTCTGCGCGGTTCATACCATCTGGTATTGCGGGTCTGATCGTATCTCTCTTCATGGGCTTGTGTCTCTCCCCG
>JABZGO010000104.1:0-2659 GCA_015259305.1 Alloprevotella tannerae
TTGTCGCACTGCCTCACCATTCAAATAACGACCGGAAAGGACGACTTCTCTGACGCTTGCCGAGAGTGCTGGTTCAAAACTTTCCGTGATGGCTTTTACATTTAAGAAAGGTATGTGCATAAATTCTTTAATTCGACGCTGTAAGCATCATAACAAACCCCTCGGCCGCCGAAGCCTTCTTTTTGAAAGAGCAGGCCTTGGTTCAGTATTGCGCCTTGTTGCTCCGTGGAAATGCCGAAGTCGAAGTAAGTTTTTCCTTCGTTTCTATACTTTTCAATCAATTGATCAAAGAGAAAGTCTAAAGCACCCTCCATACGGCCGCGCTCACTGGCCGCAATATATTGGACGTGCACAGTATGCCCGGTGATGAAGAGTAGGGTGCCGGCCACCAGTTGCTCGCCTTCATAGATACAGAATGCAGATACTTCTTTGGGAAATAGGCGTTTTAAGTATAAGATCTCATCAATGCTGTGTACTGGAGCTACTTGATGATAGGACTTCAAAGTTGCAGTTAGTAAATTCCAAAAATCGACAAGCATTTGCTCGTCTCCTCGACGTATCGCTAAGGTATTTTTCTTCGCTTTCTTCACTTTACGCCGCCGAAGTTCGCTAAATGCTAACGGATCAGTTAGGCTTATCGTAGAGGACAACGCACGGCTGATTAATTGTCCTTTTGCACGAAACAACCAATACAGCTCTTCTTGCGTCGCATAACGGTGATAGATGTATGGAATAGGCTTATAAATAAGCTGCTTATAGCCTTTTGCGATGTAATAGTCTGCCGTAGATCTGAGCATGTCTCTCACTTCTTCCGCTGAGGTCTTTTTGGCTAAAAGCAGACCTCCATAGGTCAAGCCGCCGTGTGAGTCGATGGTTGCCTCGTGAGGAAGCAAGTTGCAGGGCAGCAAGCCACAACACGCGCCGCGCTCATTTAGAAAGAGCAAAGAGCCATCTTCAAACCGACTTTGATGGTATTCCATATAATCGCGATAAAAAAGAAACGTAGCGTTGCGAGATTGCTTGATAAAACAATCCCACATCGTTTTCCTTTCAGTTGTATATGGAATAAGTTGCATCATTATAGGCCCAACTCTTTTTTGAATTGAGATAAGTCGTTAATATATCCTACTGTGTCGTACGCTTCTGAAGCAAGGCAAACACAGACGCAGTTGTCTGAAAAATCCTCCAATTGACACCAAACCATTGGCGGAATAAAGAGTCCCTCCGTCGGATCGTTGAGTACATACGCTTTTTGCTCTCCCCGATCTATGGTCGTGATTTTTACGCTCCCGCTTACAGCAAAGACTAGCTCGGCACAAGTGCGATGAGCATGGCAACCTCGCTGCCGGCCCTCGGGCACACCATAAATCCAAAAGACTCTTTTCGGATCAAATGGGAGTGGAGGCGCCCCGGATTGCACGAAGCACAATTCACCTCTGCTATCTTTGAATGCAGGAAAAGAAATTAATTGCACCGTATCTTTCTTTGTGGTAACTGACATAGAGGTTAAACATCTTGGAATAAGTACAAAGATATATATTAATTAAGTTACAAACAAAGGGTAGGCTTTATTTCTTATCGGAGCTATCCAATTGGACTGCCGCCGGTCGGTGGGAAGTAGCAGATAGCGCTAGTAGCTCATCGGTGCTCGCTTTTGCTAATGCTTCCTGTTGCTTTCTGCTTCGCGATAATATTCGCTGCAAGGCGTAGCTCTGCATCCCAAGCAAGACGGACAGCAATTTTTCTGCATACTACTTGATTTCTTGATCTCAAATACCGCTTGACTCTTATGCCATCGTGACGGTATGAATGTACGCTCGCGTGCGTATACTCTTTATCTCGTGAGGCTACACCCTTTTTCTCGTGAGAGAAATGCCGCAAAATACGCTGTGCCGCATAAACGTTCAAGCTTTTTGATTGGTTTTCAAGACTTAAGGGTTGCAGTCGACTACATAGTCATTCGTGGATTTTACTACGTGTATAATATGTGCGCTTAGAAAGAAATTAGTGCGGCCGGAGATGTGGCAGTAGGGTAGGAAAGCCTGATGGGACTTGGATTTGTAAACATAAAACAACTGAGCGTATAACCCGGATAGGATTATACGCTCAATAATTGTTTTTACGAAAATTTATTTCACTTTCTCTACGATAGCCTTAAATGCTTGGGGATTGTTGACTGCTAAGTCTGCAAGCACTTTGCGGTTGATCTCGATACCGGCCTTATGCAAGTTGCCCATCAACTGAGAGTAAGAGCGGCCCTCAAGGCGAGCTGCTGCATTGATACGTTGGATCCACAATGCGCGGAAATTGCGCTTCTTGTTACGACGATCACGGAAAGCGTAAGTTAAACCTTTCTCCCACGTGTTCTTTGCAACGGTCCAAACATTTTTGCGGGCGCCGTAATAACCGCGGGTTAACTTGAGGATTCTTTTTCTTTTAGCTCTCGAAGCTACGTGATTTACTGATCTTGGCATTTTCTTTCTTGTTTTGCGATGCTAGCGCCGCGCGTAGGCGGACTTTGGGGCTAAACATCCGATTTGAAACTCTGGTGAATTAGCGGAGGCAAAGAAGTTCGCGTACCTGCTTAACGTTTGACTTGTGGGCAATAGCGGTGTGAACCAAATTGCGCTTTTGCTTCTTCGTCTTCTTGGTCAGGATG
>JABZGO010000104.1:2669-6471 GCA_015259305.1 Alloprevotella tannerae
CTTTGCCTGAGCCGGTAAGAACGAATCTTTTCTTCGCACTGGAGTTTGTCTTTACTTTTGGCATTTTCTTTATTATTTATAATTAAAGGCGGCTGCGTGAGATACCAAACACAGCGCGCACAACTTTTTCTTGAACTAAAAATCCTCGCCTTCTACTCGCGGGCCGGCATATTCTTTCTTCGCTTTTTGCTGTGGAGCTTTCCGCTCTTCTTTGAAAGATGCAGATGCTTCAGCCTTTTCGGACGACTTCGGAACTGCTGTCTTTTTAGGAGTTAGGAAGATGATCATTCGCTTCCCTTCTAATACCGGCATCTGCTCGACTTTTCCGTATTCTTCCAAATCGTTGGCAAAGCGCAGCAAAAGAACTTCTCCTTGCTCTTTAAACAAAATGCTGCGACCGCGAAAGAAGACATAGGCCTTCACTTTGTTGCCGTCGGATAAAAACTCCTTGGCGTGCTTGAGCTTGAAATCGTAGTCGTGCTCATCGGTCTGAGGACCGAAACGAATCTCTTTGACTTCAATCTTAACCTGTTTGGCCTTAAGCTCCTTCTGGTGCTTCTTCTGTTGATAGAGGAACTTACTATAATCTATAATACGACATACCGGTGGCTGAGCGTTAGGGGATATTTCAACCAAGTCGAGACCCTTTTGCTCCGCAAGTTGCAGGGCGTGACGGGTCGCAATTACCTGTGACTCTATATCATCACCCACGATGCGTACTTCCGGCACTCGGATTTGCCGGTTAATGCGATATTGCAACTTTTTCTTGTCGTTCTTCACTGATTTCTTTTATAAATTCGGCGGCAAAAGTAATAAAAGATTAGTGAAGTACAAAGTAGATTCCATGTTTTTACCTTGTACTTCACTGATTTGCTCTTGTGATCAATATTTCTCGGTCAGTTCGGCCACTTCTTTGAGTACTTTCTCGGCAAACAGAGGAATCGTCATCGTTTCTTGCGTGCCTTCGCCTTGCTTCCTGACATTTACGCTGCCATCTGCTTGCTCTTTTTCACCGACAACCAAAAGATATGGGATGTGCTTTATTTCGTTGTCGCGAATTTTGCGCCCAACTTTCTCGTTTCGCTCATCTATATTGGCGCGAATTCCGGCAGTCTCCAATTGTTCTTTGACTTTGTGCGCATAGTCATTGAAACGCTCTGAAATAGGCAAAATTACGCATTGATCAGGCATCAACCAGAGTGGGAAATGGCCGCCTGTGTGCTCTATCAGTACAGCCGTAAAGCGCTCAAGACTACCAAATGGTGCGCGGTGAATCATAACCGGACGATGCTTTTTGCTGTCTTCTCCCGTGTATTCAAGCTGGAAGCGCTCGGGAAGGTTGTAGTCGACTTGGATCGTGCCTAATTGCCAACGTCTTCCTAAAGCATCCTTAACCATAAAGTCGAGTTTCGGGCCGTAGAAAGCCGCCTCTCCATATTCTATCTTCGCCTGAAGTCCTTTCTCTTCGCAGGCTTCGATGATTGCTTGTTCGGCTTTGTCCCATACTTCGTCTGATCCGATATATTTTTCGCGCTTTACTTTGTCGCGCAAGGAGATCTGTGCTTCAAATTGCTCAAAGTTGAGCGCGCGGAATACAATCATAATAATATCCATAACGCGAAGGAACTCCTGCTTAACCTGATCCGGGCGGCAGAATATGTGGGCATCATCTTGCGTAAACCCGCGAACCCTGGTCAATCCGTGCAACTCGCCACTCTGCTCATAGCGATACACTGTTCCAAACTCTGCAATACGCAGCGGCAGATCTTTATAGGAATGAGGCTGCCAAGAATAAACGGCACAATGGTGGGGGCAGTTCATCGGCTTGAGCATATACTCTTCGCCCTCTTCCGGAGTATGAATTGCTTGGAAGCTGTCTTTGCCGTATTTAGCGTAGTGTCCGGACGTGACATAAAGGTTTTTAGAGCCGATGTGCGGCGTTATTACCTCCATATACCCGAAACGCTTTTGAATCTTACGCAAAAAACTCATCAGCTGCTGGCGCAAAACAGTTCCCTTCGGCAACCATATCGGCAAGCCTTTACCTACCAGTTCCGAGAACATAAAGAGTTCCATTTCACGGCCTATTTTGCGATGGTCGCGGCGCTTTGCTTCCTCAAGAAGTTGCAGATACTCATCAAGCATCTTCTTTTTCGGGAAAGATACACCATAGACACGCGTCATCTGAGGCCGTTTTTCATCACCCCTCCAGTAAGCACTAGAGACGGCCATAATCTTAATAGCCTTGATTGGGGCCGTATTCAGAAGGTGAGGGCCGCGGCAAAGATCCGTATAGTTGCCTTGCGTATAGGTCGTAATCGTACCATCAGCCAAGTCGGCTATTAATTCATTTTTATAATGTTGACCATGCTGCTCAAAAAAGTTTAGCGCATCTGTCTTAGAAATGCTTTTGCGCACGAGAGGTTCTTTTTTCTGAACCAATTCGTGCATCTTATTTTCTATTTTAGCAAAGTCTGCTTCAGTGATAGTCACGCCTTCAGGTGGCATAACATCATAATAAAAACCTTTTTCTATGGCTGGTCCGATACCAAACTGTGTGCCTGGCCACAACTCTTGCATTGCTTCTGCCATAAGGTGAGCACTTGTGTGCCAAAAAGCGTGTTTGCCTTCTTCATCATCCCATTTTAGAAGCTTTAGAGTGCAATCTTCGGTGAGTGGACGATTAAGCTCCACTATATTTCCATTGACACTGCACGCCAAAACCTCGCGCGCTAATTGCGCAGATAGGCGTTCTGCTATTTGTAGACCGGTAATTCCATCTTCAAACTCGCGGATAGAACCGTCCGGGAAAGTAACTTTAATCATATGACCTCCTTGAATTTGATGCAAAGTTACAAAATATCGTTGTAATATTTGCGATAATTTGTGAGATTAAGGGGGCTTTACTTCCTTATTTCGCAAAGAGAGGGTGCGTCTATAAGTATGATTGCTGTCGGAATCCCTGAAATAATGACGCCTTGATGCAACAAAATAATATGTGCTCGCGGAATCTAGTCGTATCCAAATAACTTTGCAATTTAATCTTGCGATAATAATTGCTTGCGCTCGGGAAGTGATGCTCTTTTTTCATGAGTGCAATCCTTTTTTTCATCGTGCTGGTAAATAATAGAATCCAACCAGAGTCGCTTTTAACGCATTGTTCTTCTCGTATACATGCGTTCTTATTTTTCGAGATTATAACTCGATGCTTAGCTTTTATCATTGCCGCCTCATTCTTTTCCATCCTGTTATTTATTATATATAATGTGTCCCCTTAGCGACAGAGTTCTTTTTAATAAGCTTGAGAAGTTGAGCTGCTCACTTTCTTATTGTACCTCTTCGCTAAATAAAGGTTTGTATGATGCACGTTTTGTGTGTTACCTGAAAAAAAGAATGTGAGATAAAAAACAAGGAGGGTGGGGATAGCTTCCATTCATATTTCTATTGATTCTGCCATTTCCACATATCAAATTTTGCCATCTCTGAAATTATTTTTGTTTTTGCGTAAAAAAGTTTGTGTGTGTGTTTGGTGGTAATGATATTTTGTTCTACTTTTGCACTCGCTTTCCAACGCTGAGTCGTTAGGTTGAGCATATGAAAAGAGATCTTTGAAAGAATTCCATAGACTTTTATGCAGAAGAAGCAGAAAGAGTTTCAATCCGTGAATGCTTAGGCATTTATTGGGATTGTTATTCGGTAAGCAGTATGTTTTCTTGTAAAAGAGAAGTACAAGAATCGTCAAATTCCTTTTTTACATTCAACTCGTTGAATCAGAAAAAAGAAAAAATGAGATATACAATGT
>JABZGO010000105.1 GCA_015259305.1 Alloprevotella tannerae
GACTTTCACAATAAGAAACGCTACGTTCATCAGTTCTTCTGTTTGTCAATTCCCACAATATGCTACTTGGTTTCCAATTTTCATCGCGCTCTTCTTTGATCAGCTTGATCCAGAAATCAGGGATATTCATAGCCAAGCGGTAATCAAAATCATAACCGCCGGATGTAAACGGAGCGGCAAGCCCCGGCATACCAGAGACTTCTTCAGCTATAGTAATGGCAGCGGGATTTATTTCGTGAATTAAAAGGTTGGCTAAAGTCAAATAAGCAATAGCATTGTCGTCTTGATGGCCATTATAATAGTCACTATAGTTGGTAAATGCTGCACCTAAGCCATGATCATAATAGAGCATTGAGGTGACGCCATCAAATCTGAAGCCATCAAACTTATATTCTGTCAGCCAGTATTTACAATTGGATAAGAGAAAATGAATAACTTCATTCTTACCATAGTCAAAACAAAGACTATCCCACGCCGGATGTGTATGCCTAGAGCCAGGATAAAAGAACTGATTTGGATCTCCGCACAAATTACCCAATCCTTCAACTTCATTTTTTACGGCATGGCTCTGCACAAGGTCCATAATAACTCTTAGCCCTCTACTATGCGCATCATCGATCAAGCGTTTTAAATCTTCGGGCGTGCCAAAACGACTTGAAGGTGCGAAAAATGAAGAGACGTGATATCCAAAACTCCCATAATATGGATGTTCTTGTATCGCCATGATCTGAATACAATTGTATCCATCAGCCGCAATGCGAGGTAAAACTTTAGTTCTAAACTCTTCATAGGACCCAACACCCTCTTCATCTTCAGCCATTCCGATATGACATTCATAAATAAAGAGGGGTTGCTTAGATGGTTTGAAGTGTTCAATGGAAAACGTATAGACATCTTTGGGATCCCAGACTTGTGCGCTGAAAATCATAGTAGTAGGATCTTGGACTACACGCCGACACCACGCCGGGATGCGTTCTCCGACACCTCCATTCCAGTATACTTTCATCTTATACAAGTCACCATGTTTCAAGGCTTCAAGTGGCAGGGTTATTTCCCAATTGCCAGAATCTCCGAGCGGTATTAACTTGTACTCTTCTTTCTCTTTCCAGTCATTAAAATCACCGATCAGATAAATAGATGTTGCATTAGGTGTCCATTCTCTAAATACCCAATTCTTTTTGGTCTTATGTAGCCCGAAATAAAGATGCCCATCAGCAAAATCACTCAAAGTTATTTTCTGATTATCCGTTAATTCATTGCATTTTGAAATGACGTGCGCGTAACGCCCTTGTATGGCATCGGAAAAAGGCGCTAGCCAGGGATCATGCTTTACTATATCCAGCATCAAAGGCTGCTCTTCTCTATTTTTCATGCTTACCAGGAATTATTTCGTTCTAATTATATTGTCAGTTTAGTTTAGAGGAGTGTTTTATAGAAGAGAAAAACGATAGAGCTTTTTCTATTGAAGCTGCCCATTTACATACTTCCCTTTTCTGACAACATTTCCATTGCGATCATATTCTATAAACTCCCCATCTTTTACATCGTCCTTAAATGTTCCATCAAAGCGCGAGCCATCGGCATGAATAACAGTCGCTTTGCCGTTTTTCTTGTTCGCTCTAAACATTCCGCGATATTTCTCGCCATTTGCCATCCTTAGAACGCCCTCACCATCCATTTGGTTGTCTTTCCAACCACCTTGATACTCATAATCATCTTTTCGTTTGTAAGTACCTTGGCCGTTTCTTTTATTATTTTTCCATTGTCCCGTGTATGTAGCTGTTCCTTTCCAAGTATAAGTACCTTGTCCGCTTTGTTCACCATTCAAGAAGTGACCAACATACCGGTCTCCGTTGGCATAGCTAAATATGCCTTCGCCAGTCCGTTCACCCTGCAAATATTGCCCTTCATAAAGATCACCATTCTTAAACTTGTAGATACCCTTTCCGTCTTGAACATCATCCTTCCAATCGCCGATATAGCAATCTCCATTAAGATAAAAGAATGTGCCTTTGCCATTTCTATAATTATTACTCCAAGCGCCATCATACTTGGATCCATCTTTCCAATCAAAAACTCCCTGACCCGATTTCTTATCATCAAGCCATTCGCCTTTGTAAAATGCGCCACTCTTGTAAGTATAAGTACCCTTTCCATTACGCATATCATTCTTCCAAGCACCTTTATAGATGTCACCATTATAATAATACATGGTACCTTCTCCCTCTTTGGCATTTCTATACCATAAGCCTTCGTAGCGATTATTGTTTAGAGCGTAATAAGTTCCACGGCCATGCTGCTGATCTTGAAACCATTGTCCCTCATATCTTTCTCCACTGGCATAAGTCATTATTCCTTCTCCTTCGCGTTTTGTTTTAAAGTAGTCGCCTTCATAGATGTCACCATTCTTAAACACGGTGCGTCCTCTCCCATTAGGCTTACCATTGAAAAGATCTCCAGTATAAACAGCACCATCCTTGAAGGTGTATGTACCTACAACAATCTTTTGAGCATAAGAAAAGACAGAACAAGTAGCAATGAGTGCAAAAAGGAAAAAATTATATCGTTTCATCTATTTACATGTTGGGTAAGAAATATTTCAGCTTGCTTTAAATCCTCAGGAGTATCAATTCCAATTGTAGAAATCTGGGTTTCCGCCACCTTTATGCGATAACCGGCTTGTAGCCAGCGTAATTGCTCTAAAGATTCGCAAGACTCTAAAGAGCTAACGGGTAATTGGGTCAAAGCTCTAAGAACTGCCGGTCTGAAGGCGTAAATACCGATATGTTTATAATACTTGTGATGCGCGAGCCATTCACTTTGTGGTAAACTTCTTTGGTATGGAATAATTGATCGACTAAAGTATAAAGCAAAATTATGATTATCTAATACGACTTTTGGTGAATTTGGGTCAGCTAATGCCACAAATGAATCATTTTCTTGAAAAGGTTGCACCAACGTGGCGATATCGGCAGATGGGTCATCAAAACATTGTAGAATGGCCTGCAGTTGGGATGTAGCAATAAATGGCTCATCGCCTTGAATATTAATGACAACATCTGCAGGTTTTGCAATCTTATTAAATGCTTCACAACATCTATCTGTACCACTTTTGTGCGCTATAGAGGTCATCACAACATTTCCTCCAAAAGCTTCGACTGCATCGAATATGCGTTGATCATCCGTGGCGACATAAACGTCTTCGATTACTTGAGCTACGCGCTCGTATACACGCTCGATAATAGGTTTACCACCTAATAAAGCTAGAGGCTTCCCAGGGAAGCGTGTTGATGCATATCGAGCGGGTATAATTGCAATTACTTTCATTGTTTTCGTCTTCGTTCTTGTATTTTGGGAGTGAATGGCCTATCTGCACAAAGTTGATGCGTTAGACGAAATCTATTCAAATAGGCTTTCGCCCCTTGGTTGATTAGCAGGCCGCTTCGAAGGAGGGGCTTCCGTATTCCTCTGTGGTTGCGGTTCTGGATCAGGAGTTTCTTCGTCGTCTGTCATATTATTACCCTGCATGTTCGGGGTAGGAGAAGTTTTCGGGCGCGCTGACTTTTTAAACTCTTCATTTTCCTTATAACCTAAAGAATGATCTCGATAGACCTTCTTCATATAATAAGCCCAAATTGGAAGAGCCACAGTTGCACCTTGTCCACTATTTGTTCGATCAAAATGGATGTCTCTATCTTCTCCACCAACCCAACAAGCTGTGACCAAGCGTGGTACTAATCCAACGAACCAACCATCTGAATTATTGTTCGTAGTACCGGTCTTTCCTGCAATTGGCCCATTTAAATTATACTTATATCTTAATCGACCTGCAGTACCAGATTGTACAACGCCTCTTAGCATAGTTATCATTTCATCAGCACTTTCTTCACTGATAACTTCGTTAACTCTTGGAGAGAACTCTGCAATGACGTTGCCTTGAGCATCTTCAATTTTTGTAACCAATAATGGTGCAACTCGGATACCCCCATTAACAAAAGCTGTGTATGCACTGGCCAATTCTCCGACCGTTACATCGCAAGGACCTAGACAGAGGGCTATAGATGGATAAATGTTTGGATTCTTTACCCCATAATCTTTCATAATCTTAGCTAGGCGATGTCCCGTAGGGTCTATTTGGCTCATCAGACCAGCCGTTACCCAGTTATTAGATTGGGCTAAACCCCAGCTCAAAGGTACACTTGAACCATACCGTGCTTTACTACCATTTCTAGGCGTCCAAGCTCGTCCTGCAACCATATAGGTACGCATGACATTGGGTATTGTATAACTGGGAGTTAATCCATCCTCCATAGCAAGTGAGTAAACAAAAGGCTTCATTGTTGAACCGATTTGTCGACGTCCAACAAAGGCCATGTCATATTGGAAATAATTATAATTTAATCCACCCACATAGGCTTTTACCTGCCCGCTCGAAGGATCTATTGACACAAGTCCTGTTCTCAAGAAACTTTTGTAATATCTGATAGAATCAAGTGGAGTCATCATCGTATCAATAGTTCCTCGATAGGAAAAGATGCTCATACGTATCTTAGTATGAAAAGATTTACGGATTTCCTCTTCTGAAGCACCTGCATCTTTCAACATCCGATAGCGCTCACTTTGCAACTCTGAGCGCGCTAGTATTGACATTATTTGTTTACGCGTTAACTTACTACTGAATGGAAACGAAGATGATCCTTTCTTTTCTCTATAGAACAATGGTTGTAAGTATTTAGCCACATGACTATAGGCAGCTTCTTCAGCATAGCGCTGCATACGCGAATCTATCGTTGTATAAATTTTCAACCCATCAGTATAAATATCATAGTTGGTCCCATCCCTCTTTACGTTCTTTTTACACCAACCGTAAAGAGGATCATTGGCCCATGATAAAGAGTCGTCAAAATATTGAACTTGTTGCCAATCAGCATAATTCTCCTTCTTGGGTTTATCCGCCATAAGGATACGGCGTAAATATTCACGAAGATACGTTGCTGGACCATTTTTATGATCAATACATTTAAAATGCAATCCAAGTGGTTCCTCTTTTAAAGTCATCGCTTCAGCGGCATTTAAATACCCTCCTTTGACCATCTGTTCTAGTACAACATTTCGGCGCTGTTTGCAACGCTCTGGAGCTGTTATAGGATTGTAAAAAGAGGGGTTTTTACACATTCCAACCAACATTGCAGCTTCAGTTATTGTAAGTTGTTGCGGTGTCTTCTGAAAATAAACTTTTGCAGCTGTTTTAATTCCAACTGCATTATGTAGAAAATCAAAGTAATTTAGATATAGAGTAAGGATTTCCTTTTTTGTGAAATGACGCTCTAACTCTACAGCTATAACCCACTCTATCGGTTTTTGAAACAGACGCCCAAGCGTACTGTGGGCACGCTTAGAATATAATTGTTTTGCCAATTGCTGTGTAATAGTAGATCCGCCACCAGCTGCACGTTGCCCAAGAAAACCACGTTTAACAACAGCGCGTCCAAACGCTTTTGCATCAATTCCACTATGCTGATAGAAACGAACATCCTCAGTTGCGATTAAAGCATCGAACATATGAGAAGAGATGCTATCATAGTCAGTAAAAATTCTATTTTCATTCTGTGACCAAGTGCCTAGAAGTTTACCATCTGCAGAAAAAACCTGTGATGCATATTTATCAATCGGATTTTGCAATTCATCAAGAGGAGGCATATATCCAATCCACCCTCTCTCAATACTAAAAGTTGCACCAATTATAAGCAACACGATACAACCATATACCGTCCAAAGAATTCTAAGTACTTTTTTTTGCATGTCTTTATGGCCTGCGTTTTGAATACTAATTATGCGCGAAGATAAGAAAAATAATCGTAATTAAAGCCATTTTCATCTGAATTCTCTAATTGTTCACAAATGAAAACTACACCTTATATAGTCACTCTACTTAGACTATTAGAGTTAGCAAAGTGCCCTATAGTAGATGTATTATTGGATGGCAAATAAGAAATAAGAGAGAGAAAGAGAGAGAAAGACTTCATAGAAAACTCTTCAAGTATTTAATAGGAAACCATGTCAAACATAGAAGTGTATTCAAGAAAAACAAGGCATCTCTTTGATTACTTAAATTGATTTTCGTATTTTTGCACCACATTTGTTGGTTCAGTAGCTCAGCTGGATAGAGCAACAGCCTTCTAAGCTGTGGGTCTTGGGTTCGAATCCCAACTGAATCACCACTACAAGGAAAGAGAATTTTGGAAACAAAGTTCTCTTTCTTGTTTATAGATACTTAGCCTGTTGGTGCATATAGAGAAGTTTATTTGAGTGTTTGTATGCGTGATTCTAAGTGAAAAAATGGAATTTTCGTGCTACATACGATGTATGTAGCACCAAAT
>JABZGO010000106.1:0-3546 GCA_015259305.1 Alloprevotella tannerae
CGAAGCGCCTTTAATGAAAGAGGCGCGCGAAATGCTCGTAAAATGGGAGCAAAACGACCCTGAGGTGCGCGGCCTTTGGGAAAAGATGAATAATTGGGTGTATGCCGGCTTCGATCAAACGTATCGCGCACTCGGCGTAGGCTTCGACAAGATTTATTACGAGAGCAAAACCTATCTGGACGGCAAAGCCAAGGTACTGGAAGGCTTGGCACAAGGACTCTTCTTCCGCAAGGACGACGGTTCTGTATGGATCGACCTTGCGGCCGACGGCTTGGATCAAAAACTCCTCCTGCGCGCTGATGGGACGAGTGTCTATATGACGCAAGACATCGGCACGGCGACGCAACGCTTCAACGACTACGACATTGATAAGATGATCTACGTCGTGGGCAACGAGCAGGATTATCACTTTAAGGTTTTGAGTCTTTTATTGGACAAACTGGGCTTCAAATGGGGCAAGGAACTCGTGCATTTCTCTTACGGTATGGTTGAACTGCCTAACGGCAAAATGAAGAGTCGCGAGGGAACCGTCGTAGATGCGGACGACTTAATCGCCGCGATGCAGGACGAAGCCGCAGCCACCATCGAAGCGGCCGGCAAGTTTGAAGACCGCCCGGCGGAAGAGAAGCAAGAAGTGGCGCGCATCGTAGGACTCGGCGCCCTCAAATATTTCTTGCTCAAAGTAGACGCGCGCAAGAATATGGTCTTCAACCCCGAAGAGAGCATTGACTTTAACGGCAACACCGGACCCTTTATTCAATATACCTATGCCCGCATCCGCTCTGTCATTCGCAAGGCAGAGGAGGGCGGCATCAGCATCCCCGCAACGCTCGCTGCGGGCGCGAAACTTTCGGATAAAGAAGAAAGCATCGTGCAGCGCCTGGCGGAGTTCCCCGCTATCGTTCGCCAAGCCGGCGCAGATTATGCACCGAACGCGATAGCCAACTATTGCTACGATTTGGTGAAAGAGTACAATCAGTTTTACCACGACTTCAGCATCCTGCGCGAGGCCGACGAAGAGA
Organism: Alloprevotella tannerae; assembly: GCA_015259305.1. Taxonomy (GTDB): domain Bacteria; phylum Bacteroidota; class Bacteroidia; order Bacteroidales; family Bacteroidaceae; genus Alloprevotella; species Alloprevotella tannerae_B. Next base: position 1,023 of record JABZGO010000106.1, read on the forward strand.
AAAAGCGCTTCCGCCTCGTGCTTTCCGCTAACGTAGCCAAGGTAATTCGCACCGGTATGTCGCTACTCGGCATCGAAGTGCCGGAAAGAATGTAATTCGCTGCGCGGCAACGGATGAAAAGTAAGTTTTATGTCGTTTGGCAAGGCAAAGTGCCGGGCATTTATACCAATTGGGCCGACTGCCAGGCACAGGTGAGCGGCTTCGGCGCTGCGCGCTACAAAGCTTTCACCACGCGCCAAGAGGCGGAAGCGGCTTTTGCGGCCGGTCCGGAGGCTTATATTGCGCCGAACCGAGCCAAAGCCGGCGACGGTGTGAAGACAACGAAACCCGGCACGCGCGGAAAAGCCAACGAGCCACTCAATCCGCCCGACTATCGCCACGATACGGTTCTTCCCCTCCCGCCGGAGGTGGAAGCTAATGCGTGGGCCGTAGACGCAGCCTGCTCCGGCAATCCCGGGAAGATGGAATATCGCGGCATTGACTTGCGAACGGGCGCGGAAGTCTTCCATTTCGGCCCGATCTTCGGCACAAACAACATCGGAGAGTTCTTGGCCATCGTCCACGCCTTGGCTTTGCTCGAACAGCGGGGCGAAACATTGACCCTTTACTCGGATAGTCGCAATGCGCAGTTGTGGATTCGGCAGCGCCGGTGCAAAACTAAATTAGCGCGCAACGCAAAAACAGAAGCCGTCTACACGTATATTGAACGCGCCGAGCGTTGGCTGCAAACACACTCCTTTACAAACAAAATTCGGAAATGGAAAACGGATGAGTGGGGCGAGATTCCGGCCGACTTCGGTCGAAAATAAAGCCGCCTCTTCCATACATTATATATAATAGGACGCATTAAGCCGCTGCCCCAACCCACACTCCGCCGCCAAGCGGAAGTTTGGCGGGCAAAAGGCGGCTAATATCGTCTCTCGTTGCTCAAACTCACGATATGAAAGATTTCTTTCGCCTCCTGCTTCACTACGTAGCGCCTTACAAACGCTATCTTTTCGGCTCGCTGCTTTTTAATTTGCTTTCGGCCGTACTCAATGTCTTCTCCTTCTTGTCGCTGATGCCGATGCTGAAGATCTTGTTTCGATTAGACACAACCCGGTACACTTTCATACCGTGGGACACGCCGGACGCAAGCTTCAAAGATATTCTCCTCAACAACTTATATTACTACACGACCGACCTGATTCACGTCTACGGTGCCTCTACCGCACTCCTCTTCATCGGCCTCTTTCTCATCACGGCCACTTTGCTGAAGACGAGTTGCTATTTCGCCTCCGTCGGCATTATGGTTCCGATGCGCACGGGCATTGTTCGCGACATCCGCAGCAGCGTTTACCACAAGATTGTCAGTCTGCCGCTCTCCTTTTTCTCTGATGAACGCAAAGGAGATATTATGGCGCGCATGAGCGGCGACGTTAACGAGATCGAAAACTCTATAACGGGTTCGCTGGATATGTTGATCAAGAACCCCATTCTCCTCTTCTGCTATTTCGGCGTCCTGATTTATACGAGTTGGGAGCTCACGCTTTTTACGCTCATCGTCCTGCCGATTATGGGGTGGGTAATGGGCAAGATCGGGCGCAAACTTAAACACAAATCGCTCGATGCACAGAACAAGTGGAGCGATACGATGGCCCAACTCGAAGAGACTTTGGGCGGAATGCGTATTATTAAAGCCTTCACAGCTGAGAAAAAGATGTGCGAACGCTTTGATCGCAGCACCAACGACTTTCGGCGGGCATCCAATAAGGTCAACATTCGCCAATCGTCCGCCCATCCGGTGAGCGAGTTCTTAGGAACCGTACTCATCGTTACCGTACTTTGGTATGGCGGCACTTTGATTTTGGATGGCAATAATCCGCCAATCGATGCGCCGACGTTTATCTTTTATATGGTCATTCTCTACTCCATCATTCAGCCCCTCAAAGATTTATCGAAGGCGGCTTACAACATCCCCAAGGGAATGGCCAGTGTCGTCCGCGTCAACAAGATCCTGAATGCGGAAGACCATATTACCGAGCGCCCAAATCCTGCATCAATTGAGCATCTCACCGACGAAATACGCTTCAACGACGTATCTTTCGGCTACAACGACCACGCCACCGTCCTCCACCATATCAATATGACCGTCAAGCGCGGGCGCACCATCGCCATCGTCGGGCAGAGCGGCTCGGGCAAGTCTACTTTGGTCGATTTACTCCCACGCTTCCACGACGTGAGTGCAGGCAGCGTCACGATTGATGGAAAAGACGTTCGCGACCTCAAGATTGCCGACCTGCGCGGCTTGATTGGCAACGTCAATCAAGAGGCAATTCTCTTCAACGACTCTTTCTTCAACAACATTGCCTTTGGTGTAACCCACGCCACGCGCGAAGAAGTGATTGCCGCCGCCAAGATTGCCAACGCCCACGACTTTATTATGGAGAGTGAACAAGGCTACGACACGCCCGTAGGCGACCGCGGCTGCCGACTTTCGGGCGGTCAGCGGCAGCGCATATCCATTGCGCGGGCCATTTTGAAA
>JABZGO010000106.1:3556-6328 GCA_015259305.1 Alloprevotella tannerae
CACGGAGAGCGAGCGACTCGTACAAGAGGCTTTGGAACACTTGATGAAGACGCGCACGACCATCGCAATCGCGCACCGACTCTCGACCATCCGCAACGCCGATGAGATTTACGTGCTCCACGAAGGGCGCGTCGTCGAGCAGGGCTCGCACGAAGAACTCCTCGCACTCAACGGCCAGTACAAACGGCTCAATGATATGCAACAATTATAGATCGGGCTATGAAGAAGATTATCATTACAGGTGCCAACGGCTTTGTTGGCAGTTACGCAGTCGAGCAGGCACTTGCCGACGGCTATGAAGTATGGGCCGCCGTTCGCCGTGGCGCCGACTTGCGCTACCTTACGGATGAGCGCATCCACCTCCTCTACCTCGATTATGCGGATGAGGAAGGCATGCGGCAGATTTTTATGGACCTGTCGCGCACGGAAGGGCCGCTTGATGGCGTTATCCATTGCGCCGGTGCCACGAAATGTCGCCATTTGTCTGATTTCAAACGCATCAACACGGAATATACGGAGCGCCTGGCGCGCCTTTTGGCCGAAACGGGCTTGCTCCGCGGGCGCTTTGTCTACGTTAGTTCACTGAGCGTCTTCGGCCCGATCCACGAAGACGATAATCGCCCCTACATCGCGCAAGATACGCCGCGCCCCAATACAGCTTACGGCCGCAGTAAGTTGGACGCCGAAGCCTTACTGCCCACTATTGCCGGCTTAGACTACATTATCCTGCGCCCAACGGGCGTTTACGGGCCACGCGAGCACGACTATTACAAGATGGCGAAAAGCATTGCGATGGGGATCGACTTCGCCGTGGGCTTCAAGCCGCAGACCATCACCTTCATCTACGTGAAAGATCTCGCCGCGGCTGCCTTGGCCGCCTTGCAGTATGGGCAGACGGGCGCGGCCTACAACCTTTCCGACGGCTGCGACTACAATAGTCGCGACTATTCCGACTTGCTGCAAAAGGAGATCGGGGCAAAGAGCGTCCTCCATCTGAAAGCGCCGCTCTGGGTTCTGAAGGCGGCGTGCTTCGTCAGCGAAACGGTGGCGGGATTTTCAGGAAAGGCGGCCACGCTCAACGGCGATAAATATCGCATCTTGCGGCAACGCAATTGGCGCTGCGACATTCGACCTGCGCAGGACGAACTCCACTACCGCCCGCACTATTCTTTGGCGCAAGGGGTAAAGGAAACGGTCAGCTGGTACTTGCAAAACGGTTGGCTCTGACGCGCCACCGACTCGCTCCCTGCTGATATTATAGAGGGAAAGGCCGTTTGGCAGGCATCGGGCGCACCTTGACGCCCGCCTCACGCGCACTTGCCAATCCTATTGCCGCACCACGACACGATGAGCGCCTACTGCGGCCGCACGCCAACGAACAATGGGGCACAGAGAAACCATACGGAAAGTCCTACTCACGCTTTTGTGGGTGGGACTTTTTGCATGCTACACCCCAATATACCGCAAGCACTACCTTCCGCAGCCCATGCGGAAGATGCCGCCTTCTTTCAATCGCCCCAAGCAGGGCCGGCCGTGCTCAACCGCGCAAAAGAAGATGAGGCAGGCTGAACGAACTAAGACAAGCACCAGTCATGTTTCTCGCAGTGGTTTGATTTACAGCAAACTAACCTACAAAGAATAAGATTAATAGTCGGACAATTTAGTTTCACCTCACGATAAAAAAGGTGTAAGCTCGTGAGAAAAAGAGCTTCATCTCACGATAAAAAAGGTGTAAGCTCGTGAGCTCAAACAAATCTGCCCAACGACCGGGGCAGCCACTTAAGGCTTAGGCGCCTACAAACCAAGGCGGCAGGGCGCTTTTTGAGCGCTCTTGGGCGGATTGCTGATGATGGTCAGAAATATTGCGCAACGGCTGTAATAAAACTCCCATTTTCACTTCCCGAATCAAGCCGCTTTCACCCCGCTTCGGAGTAGCCAAAGTGCCTATAAATAGAAGATTTTTGGCGTTTTCAACTTGGTCAATTTTACGTCAAGACATTGCGGGGCTAATTGGCCTCTTTTTCGGTAAAATGTTTGACAAAAGCAGCAGAAAACAGACACAAAAGCACTGAGAAGCCAACCGTAAAAGCTGGTAATTGAGCTTATATCCTTCCATTTCGGAAGTTAACGCACCTTATTACATCAATAGAAGCGCACAAACAAGCCTTTTCTGTCAATTCTTTTCTGCATAGTTGCAAAAAATCACTTATTTTGCGCAGATTGGTCAAATTTTCCGATGTAAAATTTGGAGGATTATTCGTCTATCTATTAATTTTGCCGGTGCAAACAGAAGAGGAGACCACCGCTCGCGGGATTGCCCCTCTTCCGGAAGGGAGACAGACGATATAGAGAATGATTTGCTACGTATGTGGAGCATGTTGTTGTGACTCTCTTTTCGCATGATTTCTGCCCGATCGGATTTTAGAAATGTGTGAGCTGAATCCGATCACGGCCGAAAAGGAGAAAGCAATATGAGATCGAGACCGACTCGTAGAAGCTCCGGGCTTATCTTTGATTTATGCAAGTAAAACACGTGAAGCCGTGTGGGTTTAAGGCTGGTGTTTTAAGTACAATGATAAGGAGAAATAGGCGAAACAAGGCGAAATGATGTGCGTCATTGCTGCGCACAAGAAAGCGGAGATTATCGTCGCGCTCTTTTGAGGCCATGCAGCCTCATGGAGCTCTCTCCCGCTTGACTTTGCTGCCCGGCAACGGCCGGGTGGCTTAAGAAAAAGACATATGACTTATTGAACTTATACCGGTGACGAACGG
>JABZGO010000107.1 GCA_015259305.1 Alloprevotella tannerae
GATGTTCATAGAGCAACCGGTAGGCATTGCCGGCGTTACGCCGATGATTTGTTTATTCGTGCGTGCAAGTTCGAGCAGCGTTTCTCCAAACACATCTTGAAATTTCGGTGCTTGCTGTGCCGTGCCTTCGCCCAAGCGTCTGCCGCTTTCCGCGTCAAATTTGCCCGGTGCGTGCCAAATCGTCGGCGCCTGTTCCGCAGGTTTGAGTCCTTTGCCCTTTATTGTGTGCAAGTGGAGCAGCTTTGGTCCTTTCATCTCCTTGATTTGGCGCAGCGTTTCGACCAGTTGGATGACGTTGTGTCCGTCTGTCGGCCCGAAATAGCGGATATTCATCCCCTCAAAGATGTTTTGTTGATCCGTGACGAGCGCTTTTATGGCATTGTTGAATCGCAATACCTTCTTCTTCTTCGTATCATCGAGCATCCCCCAGCGCATCAATCGACGCGAAAGGCGGAAGCGCAAATCATTATATGTGGCCGACGTGTGCAGACGTTGCAGATATTGCTTCATACCGCCCACACTGCGGTCGATGCTCATATTATTATCGTTGAGGATGATCAGCAGATTATTCGGCGTGTCCGACGTGTTGTTAAGTCCCTCAAAGGCCAGTCCGCCGCTCATCGCCCCATCGCCGATGATGGCTACGATATGGCGATCGTCCTCCCCCTTTTTTACTGCCGCGACGGCCATACCGAGTGCCGCCGATATAGAATTGCTCGCATGGCCACAAGCAAAAGTATCGTAAGGGCTTTCTTCGGGCGAAGGAAAGGGGCGAATGCCGCCATACTTGCGGTTCGTATGAAAGGCTTCTCTACGGCCGGTGAGAATCTTATGTCCATAAGCCTGATGCCCCGTATCCCATACGATGCGATCAGACGGCGTAGCAAAGACGTAGTGTAGAGCTACTGTCAATTCGACCGCACCCAGACTCGAAGCCAAATGGCCCGGATTGTGCGAGCATTCGTAAATGATATCCTCGCGTAGTTCTTCACAGAGTGCCGGCAAGTCTTCGAGCTTCAATTGTCTGAGATCGTCCGGCGTATTGATGTGAGATAAAATCTTAAATTCAGGCATAGTCCTTGAGTAGAAGGGGCTTTCTTCCCGCTATTATCTTGCAAAGGTACATATATCGTTATGATAGCCAAAGGAAAAACTTGCGAATTATCCTTATTTCGCGTAGCAACTGTCGACCAAGGAAAGGTTCTGTTTGCGTTCGTGTGGTTGCCGAGCGAGTAGACGCAAAGTTTCGCTCATAAGAATTGCACTATGCAGAGCGATGAAAACAAGTGGCCAATTGTAGTCCCATTTTTCTTTTCGCCTCGTGGGCTTGATTGTTGCGCCCCGTTTTGTCGCGCAAGAAAAGGTCCTATAATGCGATGAAACCGCCTGTTTTTTCGCTTTGCGGTGTTTGCCATTGTTGGTGCAGGGCGCTTTTTTGTTATGCAAAGGGTGGAAAAGTTTTGTCGCAGATTTGGATGGATGTAGTTGAAAAGTTTGTGCTTGGCATTTTTTATCGTGATGACAAAGGTTTGTTATCGTGATAAAAAGAGTTTCATCTCACGATAACAAAGGTTTGCGCTCGTGATGAAAAGCGGCTGCGGCGGGAACGCGCCGGTTTTTCTTCCTGTTTGAGCGTTTTGAAATCAGTGATTTTTACGATGAAATCGGCGTTTGTTGCGTTTTTACAGCGTGTTTTAGAGCGCGTCTCTGTTTGCGGCTGTTTTTGAAAGACCAACCCTAAGGGGTTGTCAATGTCGGGCGACGTTTGACAGGGTTAAAGCGCCTCGCGTTTTAACCCTGCCCTGCCAAAAGACTAACCCCGATGGGGTTATTTTAGGCGGGAAGCGTTTGGAGATGGTCGTGTGTGGAAATAGGATTGAGTTTGATGGGGTTATTTGAGGCGCGAATGAATGGAGAATGGGCTTCAGAAGATCAATGGATAATCTTCAATGGGCTTTTGTCGGTAACAAGTATCCAAGAATGGCGATGGAAGCATGAGGAGACGGGCTTCAGAAGATCAAATGGATAATCTTCAATGGACATTTGGAGGGGGCACGCATCGAAGAACGGCGATGAAATCGATGGAAAATGGGCTTTTATGCCTTGCGACGTTTGCGGAAATAGTCTAAAGCCTCTTCGAGCAGTTGCACGCGGAAGAGCTTGAGGATGCCGAAGTAGATGCCGCCCACTAAGATGATGCGCAAAGCGAGTAGTAAGTAGATGTTGGAAAGAAAAAACGTGAGTCCGTAGGCCATAAGAATAGCTGCGACTGACGCGCCGGCAAAGGGCAGAATGTCGGCTAAGGCCTGAAGGAATCGAAGATGAATGAGGCGCTTGGCAAAGCCTTGCCAAATGAGCAGACCAAAAATGTTGAGCAGCGCATAGGCCGCCACCATCGTCGTCACGCCAAAGGTATGCAGTCCCGTAATGAGCAATAGTTGGGCGAGAACCAGCGAGAGCGTCCCCCACATATAGAGATCCGAGCGTCCGCGCCCGATGCAAAGGTTTTGATAGATGGTATAAAAAGGCATAAATGCGCCACTTACGCAAAGCATTTGCAGGAGTGGTACGCTGTCGGCCCACTTCGCGGAGAGCGTAACAAAAATAAATTCTTTGGCGACAAAGGATAGGCCGAACAAAGCCGGGAAACCCAGCATCGCCGTGAAGCGCATGAGTTTGCGAAATACGCGCAACTGGCGCTCTTCCTCGCCTTCGATGGCGGCTATTACGGGTTGGGCCACTTGCAAGACCATGTCGGAAATAAAACCATAGCCCATTGCGTCCCATTTATAGGCTTGCGAGAAATTGCCGACGGTGCGCGCCGGATAAAGTCGGCCGAGAATGACAGTGAGTACGTTGTTGCCCACGGTATTGATGATGGTCGTTGCCAAAATCTTGCTGCTAAAGCCAAACATTTTGCGAATCGGGCCAAAATCAATGCGGAATGATGGGCGCCAAGCCGAATAATAGAAGCGCCCGATGCTCACGAGCGTAATGTAAGTCAGACTCTGCCATGCCAAGGCCCAATAGCGCAGACCGCCCACCGCGGCCAAGATACCTACAAGTCCGCCGACGATCATCGCCACCAGCGTGATGAGCGCCTTTTCCTTGTTGAGCATATTGCGATTGAGGTAGGCGCTGTGCGAAAGTCCGAAACTTGAAATCACAAAACTCAGGAAGATGACGCGCGAAAGTGAGACGAGGACGGGCTGATGGTAGAAGTCGGCAATCAGTGGCGCGCAGAAGAAGAGTAGGACGTAGATGGCCAGCGAGGAAAGCAGGTTGAACCAAAAGACGGCGTTGTAGTCGTTGTCCGTAATCCGCTTTAAGTTGACCAAAGCCGAGGCAAAGCCGCTGTCGCGCAGGTTGCCGGCAATGGCGATAAAGATCGTGAGCATCCCCACAATGCCATAGTCGGCCGGATCCAAGATCCGCGCCAGCACGAAGCCGATCAAGGCGTTGAGGATCTGCATACTGCCGCTGTTGAGTGCGCCCCAAAGCAAGCCGCCGGCCGTTTTCTCCTTCAGATTATCCATTATTCTTCCTCTTTCATGGCTTCTATGACGCGGCGAAACATCTCTTCGCGGCCTACACGCGGCTTCCAGCCGAGCGCAAGCAATTTCTCCGTAGACAGGCGTAAGCGCGTGGTGGGTGGATAGGGGGCATCGGGCTGCAACTGAATGCGTAGTCGTTGCGCGGGAGCGAAACTTTGCAGCACGCTTTCGCCTATTTCGCGGATCGAAGCATAGTTGTCGGCGTCGGCTACGTTGTAGGCTTCGCCGTCAGTGCCTTTGAAGAGTAAGGTGAGCAAGGCTTCGGCCGCGTCGGTCGTATATAAATAATTGTGGCGCGTTTCTCCGGTACTCAATAATGTGATGTCCTGCTTTTGAAGTGCGGCGCGGGCAAACATGGCAAAGACGCGCCCATCTTCGCGCCCTACGCCGGCACCGAAAGTTTGGGTGAGGCGGGCTATTTTTACGGGTGCGCCGTATTCGCTTGCGTAGGCTCGACAAAGACATTCGGCTGCGCGTTTGCCTAAACTGTAACTGCTGCGCGGGGCGAGGGGATCAATATAGCCTTGGTCGGCTTCGGTGATCGGCACTTCGTCGTTGGTGATGCGCCCATAGACTTCGATGGACGACAGATAGACAACGCTCTTCGCTTCTGCTGTGCGCGCAAAATCGAGTACGGCACGTGTGCCGTTGAAAATGGCGTCTAAGGTTTCGACCGGTTGTGTTACGAAACTTTTTGAAGCCGTCGGGGCTGCTCCATGTATAATATAGTCGACGCTTCGTGCGGGACAAGTCGCAGAAAGTTCGCTCAGCGTGCTTTGGAAAAGGAGTCCGCAGTCGGCAGGGAGGAGCCGGCTCGCTTTTTCCACGCTTCTTACGGGCAGCAAAAGGTGCAGACCGAGCGCGTGGGCTTGATTGAGTGCACACAAGCAGCGCACGAGCGTGGCGCCGATTAAGCCCGTTGCGCCCGTGATGAGTATCGTTTGCCCGCGGAGGGCTTCCGCGAAGCGGGTGTGCGCTACAAATTCATCGGCATCGCGCCGGAGCGTAGAAAACGTGGGCATACGTGTCAGAAACCAAAGATTTGCTGATTCTCATGTACTTGCACCATCGCGCGAAACAGGAAGAAATCGGTCGGCGTTGTGATCTTGATGTTCTCCATCGGCCCCATTACCAAGCCCAACTTATAACCGTAATGGCTCATCATAGAGCAACTGTCGATAAAGTCTTCGCGTCCTTCTTCACGAGCGCGGCGGTGGGCGGCGATAATGTCTTTGAGGTAAAAACTTTGCGGCGCGCGCGCTATTTTGGACTTGGCGCGGGTGGGAATTTCCAAGCTGCCGTCAGAATCTTGTACGACTAAGGTCTCCGTAGCCGGAATGCACGTGATGCAACTTCCGGAGCGGCGAACTTCTTGTATGTTGTCTGTGATGGTTTCTTCGGTAATTAGCGGCCGCACGCCGTCGTGGATCAACACGATGGGCGGTTCTGCCGCCGCCGAATCTTGCTTGCGGGCGAAAAGTTCCGCTGCTTCGAGGCCGTTGTAGATAGATGCTTGCCCCGTATCCCCGCCTTCAACGATGCTGACGACTTTGTTGATCTCAAACTTCTTGAGCATTTTCTTCAGAAAGGGGATCCACTCTTTCAAACAAGCCACAACGATGGCATCGATCTGCGGATGATTGTCAAACAATTCGAGCGTGTAGATGATGATAGGCTTGCCATTGAGTTCGAGAAACTGCTTCGGGCGCGACTTAGTATTCATCCTTACGCCCGCTCCTCCGGCAAAAATGACGGCAATGTTCATACGTTCAAGATGTTATTTGCTTGCAAAGTTAGCAGATTTCCATCGAACACGGTCGCCGACAAGCAAAAGAAAGGCGCAGGGTGGGTGCTTTTCTGTGTAAGTTTATGTGTGTTTACTATAAGGACACTTTGCTAAAAGTTGCAGATGAGCATTGTTTTTTGCAACTTAATAATTGTTTATAAGGGGATTGAAAAAAGAATGGGCACGTCTATTATAGTAGCACAAATAGTGGGATTTTCGCATGTTATTGATGCACTTTGGGGAGGAAGTAACCGGAATGAATAAAGCGTGCTTTGTGCGTGTCCGGAAAGGCTTTCGTAGTAGCTCATACTATATGCAACTAAATATTTTCTTTCCTCGATGTGCATAGTAAGATGGCAATTGGTCAATCAGAAAATAGGCGACTACAAGTGTTTAGGCTTGGTCTTTCACTGGGTTAGTCTACGATCCTCTCAAGTAAACTATAAGATTTCATTACGAGCGTTGAGACTTGACCCCTCACGTTTTCCACAGACGAAAAAATGGCCCGCTTTGAAAGACCAACCCTATGGGGTTGGCATTACCGCTACTTGCTGATGCAGGGTTGACGCGCCGCGTCAACCCTGCCCTACCAAAAGACTAACCCCGATGGGGTTATTTGCGGATGACAATGCGCGAGAATTGGGTGATGGTAGGCAAAATTTTCCGTTTTCTAGGTGCTGAACTATGCAAAACGGGTTATTTGTGGATGGAGCCGCGTGAGGAGTTAGGGATTTTAGACGATTATATCTCATCCTCATACGTGCCATGTTCCAAATGTGCTAGCAAGCTAAACCAATAAAGCCCACCCCCTCAACACAAGCCCTTAGGCTTGGTCTCTTGGCAGGGCAGGCGTTGGAGCGGAGCGACAACCCTGCCACGATGCGCCACACACAGCAACCCCTTAGGGTTGGTCTTTCAAAT
>JABZGO010000108.1 GCA_015259305.1 Alloprevotella tannerae
TGAGGAGGCTTTCCGCGAGAAAGTGCTCAGCAAATACGAAGGCCATATCCCCTGCGAACTCGTATTTCAGTCAATCGACGCCTTACCCGAGGGCTTTACCTGCCCGCCGGAGCGCACGAAACCTTGGGGCACTAATCACGCCGTATTGATGGGTGAGCCTGTAATACACGAGCCTTTTGCCGTGATCAATTGCGACGATTTCTACGACCGCGATGCCTTTCGCGTCATCGCCGATTTCTTAACGCAATTGCCCGAAGGCAGCAAAGGAACTTACGCGATGGTTGGTTTCCGCTGCGGCAACACGCTGAGCGAAAGCGGCACCGTCTCTCGCGGCGTTTGCGAAAAAGATGAAAACGGTCTATTGACCTCCGTCGTAGAACGCACGCAAATCAAGCGCATCGATGGAACAATCAAATATCTGGCCGATGATGGCAAAGAGTGGATTCCTTTAGCTGACAACACGCCGGTATCTATGAATTTCTGGGGCTTCACGCCCGACTATTTCGCTTATAGCAAGGCCTTCTTTAAGGAGTTTCTAAGTAAGCCGGAGAATATGGAAAATCTGAAGAGCGAGTTCTATATCCCGTCTATGGTCGATCATCTGATTCGCCAAGGCGAGGCCACTTGCCGCGTCTTAGATACAACGAGCAAATGGTTCGGCGTGACTTATCCCGAAGACCGCGACGGCGTTGTCGAGAAGTTCAGAAAACTTCACGAAGCGGGCGTTTATCCCGAAAAACTCTTCTAACTTGAGTACCACAAAAGCACTGCGCCCCTCCCACCCTATCAGGTCGAGGGGCCTTTGGCTTGTGGATGTAGACACACACATTATATAATATAGGCTCACATGCTTATGCAAAAACCTCAAAGGCCACCTCGTCTCGTTCGTCCCAACTCTTTGCGCGCTTGGTGGCTGGCCGCCCGCCCCAAGACGCTCTCGGCCGCACTGATGCCCATTGTGGCGGCATCGGCCTTTGCCTTTACGAAAGATTCGTTTAATTGGCTACCGGCTCTGCTCTGCATTCTCTTTGCAACCTTAATGCAGATCGCAGCCAACTTCATCAATGACCTCATTGACTTCCGCCGCGGGACGGACGGCGCAGAGCGACTCGGTCCTGAGCGTGCTTGCGCGCAAGGCTGGATTAAGCCTATAGATATGCGCATCGGCATTGCGCTGGTACTCATTTCGGCTTGTATGGTCGGCCTCTGCCTTTTGCCTTTCGGCAGCTTGCCTTTAATTCTGATCGGATTAACCTGCGTCTTGTTTGCTTTTCTCTATACGGCGCTGCTGAGTTATTGCGGGTTTGGTGATGTGTTGGTTTACGTTTTCTTTGGCTTCGTACCGGTTTGCGGCACTTACTTTGTGGAAGCCGGAGATCTCTTACCGGAAATCTTCTTATTAGCCGCCGGCTGCGGACTGGTCATAGACACGCTACTCGTCTTAAACAATTATCGAGATCGAACAACGGATCGCGTAGCCGGTAAAAATACGCTGATCGTCATTTTCGGGGAGCGTTTTGGCAGTTTGTTCTATCTCGGCCAAGGCCTCATCGGTTGCGCCTGCATCAGTGGTGCTTTTGCTTTCAACGGCCGCTGGTCAGCCCTACTACCGCTGCTTTATATTCCCTTCCACATCGCTACGTGGCGAGAAATGGTTCGGATCAATCAAGGCCGCGCGCTGAATAAGATGCTGGGAAAGACGTCGCGCAATATGATCTTACTGACGCTGCTGATGCTCCTAACCGCCTTTCTTTGACGCTGACCTTTCTCCCAACTCAATCACCTCTATATTCTCAAAGCGCTTACCCTCGATCGTGAAGCGAACAAGCGTGCGCACCTGCTGCCAACCTTGCAAGCCGGCTGCACCCGGGTTGATATGGAGGCAGGAGAGCGTAGGATCATACTGAATCTTAAGATGTGTGAATGGCCCGATATGAAAAGATCAGGCGGCGAAGCGTAAAGCCGGGCAGCGATGCTGCGATCATAATGGCCGGGATAGCCGCCGATATGCTTGATTAAGACATCGGCATCTTCACACTTGAAGCGCAATATCTCCGGATACATTCTTCTTAAATCGCCACCATCACAATTGCCACAAACGGCTTGCAGCGGCGCTATCTCATTGAGCTTTTCGGCCAACGCAACCGAACAAATATCTCCCGCGTGCCATATTTCATCACACTCGGAAAAGTATTCCGCATAGCGATCATCCCAATAGCTATGTGTATCGCTTAGAAGTCCGATGCGCGTCATTCGTCCGCGGCCGTTTTAGGCGCATCGGAGAGCGCCAAGCGCTGCTCTACGAAGTGGCGAATCACCTCAGCCGTCCCCTCATAACCCAAGAAGCCTGAATTGATACAGAGATCATAAGAAGCAGCTTCGCCCCAGGTCTTCGGACTATAGAAGTTGTAGAAATCAGCGCGCTTGTTGTCAACACTTTCAAGCAGACGGCGCGCCTGCTTCTCCGTGAGATTTCGCCGTTTGCATATACAGCGAATGCGCTCCTCCAAATCAGCTGAAATGAAGACACTGACCAGTTGCGCGTGGTCTCGCAACACATAGTCGGCGGCGCGGCCGATGAAGAGGCAACTCTCTTTGGCAGCGGCCTTGCGTATAGCATCGCTCTGCAACTTGAAGAGTTTTTCGTCGCTCAACTGATTAACGTAATAGTCGCCCGCACCAATAATCGGCGAAAGGCTGTGCCAGGCGTGACTAATAAAGCCTTTCTTCTCATCCTTCCTTTCAAAGATGGCCTCATCGTAGCCGCTCTCGTGCGCAGCGATCGTTAAGATTTCCCGATCATAGTATTTGATGCCGAGTTGTTCGGCTAACAAACGTCCGATACGGCGGCCGCCGCTGCCGAGTTGGCGACCAATGGTGATAACATAAGGTTTCATAAGGGTCAAGAATAGATTAAGTGTTATTGCGTGATTGTTTTTTCTGCGAGAATGCGTTTAAACTTTTTTACCTGCAAGACTTGGAGCACGATCGCTATGAGGAAAGCCATCGTATCGGCAACCGGCATCGCATACCAAACCCCATCGACGGGATTATCAAACAAGCGCGGGAGCAAGAAGAGCAAGGGGACAAGGAAAAGCAATTGGCGCGTGAGCGAGAGGAAGATACTCTTGCCCGTCCGGCCTATACTTTGAAGAAAAGCGGTGGTAATAATCTGTATGCCTACCAACGGGAATGTGAAGGTCATAATGCGCAAGCCGTGGGCGGCGGCTTCTATCAGCTGAGGCGAGCCCTTGGCAAAAAGCGTCGCAAGCGGCGTCGCGAAGAAAAAGAAGATGCAAAAGGAGGCAACACTGATGACTGTGGCAAATAGGCCTGCTTTCTTTAGCACCTCAATCAAGCGATCGTAGCGTTGAGCGCCATAATTGAAGCCGGCAATGGGTTGCATACCTTGGTTAAGGCCTATGACCAGCATCACGGCAAAGAGGATCAGACGATTGGCTATGCCATAACTACCCACGGCAACGTCGCCGCCCGCGCCGGTCTCTGCGCCATAAAGCGTCATACTGCGCGTAATGATGATGGCCACAAGGCAGGCGCAAAAATTGATCAAGAATTGAGGTAGACCAATCGTAAGCGCCTTGAAGATGATACGCAAACTGATATTTGGCCGCTCAAAGCGAAAATGAATGATGTTGGTTGTGTCAGTAAACAAATAGAATTGGCGGCAGAGCATTAAGAATTGAGCGCAAACCGTAGCTGCCGCGGCGCCGCGTATCCCCCAATGAAAGACAAAGATAAAGAGAGGCGCAAGCAGGCAATTGGCCACGACCGTACCAATTGTTGAGAGCATCGCTTGTCGGGGGCGATTGGTAGAGCGAAGCAGGGCATTCATACCCAAATAAAGGTGCGTAACAACGTTACCGCAAAGGATTACGGTCATAAAGTCGTGCGCCGGTCCGATCGTAACGTCGCTCGCGCCGAAGAAGCGCAGGATGGGCGTGAGAAATACTTGGAGTGAAACGCCTAAGCCTAAGCCCATCACGACGTTCATAAAGAGGACATTGCCTAAAATATCTTGCGCCGTGCGATAATCTTTTTGGCCTAAACGCACAGACATAAGCGTAGCGCCACCGACACCGACCATGGCGCCAAAAGCTGCCCCTAAAGCCATCAAAGGACCGGTTAAGGCAAGACCCATAATAGCTTCGGGTCCTACGCCCTGCCCAATAAAGATACCATCAATAATATTGTAGAGCGACGAAGCGGCCATGGCGGTGATGGCCGGCAAGGCATATTGCAAAAGTAAGCGGCCAATGGGTTTTTCGCCTAATTCGTTGAGCCGCTTTTTACCGGCTTCTTCGACCTCAAGCTTATTTTCGGGCGCAGCAGATTGCGTCTCTGTCGTTTGCGACTGATCTTTCATTTCCTCATCGAAATCTTTGGATGCCGACAAGCCCATATCGGTCTGTCTTCAAGTATTGTTTTACACATCAAAAGCGTACCGTCTACAGGCTTGCACGTGCTATATTTATGCAAAGTTAGGCCTTGATAAGAAAAGCGACAAGGAAAACGGAGGAAGAAATATAAAAAAAGACTCCCCCGGCAAGCGTTACGCAAAGCCTGCTCGGGGAGTCAGTCTAAAAAAAAGGTAATAAGTCGCCACGCATCGCTGCATATTCGATGGCACCTCAGCATTGGGGCAAACTTTCGGTATGCTGCAAATGCTTGGTAAGGCTTTATTCTTTCGTTGTATTATAATGCGCTCGCACCGTAGCATCAAGCACGGCGATGGCCGTAACGTTGACGATGTCGCGCACATCAGCTTCAAAGTCAGTAAAGTGAATCGGCTTGTTCAAACCGATCTGAATCGGCCCGATGACTTCGCCTTCGTCAGCCATACTCTTGGCAATTTTATAAGCCGCATTGGCTGCGCTCAATGATTGGAAGATGAGCGTATTGACATCCAGCCCTTTGAGGCGCGTAAACGGATATTTCTCATCGCGCAGTTCGCGATCGAGGGCAAAGTTTACTTGCATTTCGCCATCGATAGCCAGATCAGGATATTCCTTTTGCATACGCTCTACGACACGATGCACAACAGCCGGTTTACCCTCTTCATCGCTGCCAAAGTTAGAATAAGAAATCATTGCCATAGCCGGCGTCCGATTGAAGAAACGCACGCCGGAAGCTGCCAGACGCGCAAGATCATAAAGAGCGTGCTCATCGGGATCGCGATTGATCAAGGTATCGCCGAAGAAGCAGATGCCATTCTTCGATGACACCAGATGGAGTGCGCCAAAATGCTCATAGCCGGGACGGATTCCTATAACTTCTTTGGCCGCTTGAATCGTTCCGGTATAGCGCGTATATAGTCCGGTGATAAAAGCATCAGCATCACCCGTCTCGACCATCATCATGCCGAAGTAGTTTCGTTCAAACATTTTGTCGCGCGCCACTTCCAAGTTAAAGCCTTCGCGTTCGCGCTTCTGCGCAAGAATCTTTGCGTAACGCAAACGGCGCTCCGACTCGGAATTGTCACGCAAGTTGACGAGTTCGCACCCGTCTAAGCTTAATTCAAGTTCGTCGGCAATGCGCTTAATCTCCTCTTCGTTGCCCAGCAAAACGGGATGGCAGAAGCCTTCCTCCTTCGCTTGTACGGCAGCTTGCAGCATTTTTGGGTGAGAGCCTTCGGCAAAGACAACGCGCTTCGGATGGAGGCGCACGGTCTCAAACAAGTTTTGGGTAAACTTCGTCTCTTGGCCCATCAACTCGCGAAGACGTTGACGATAGGCCTGCCAGTCGGTAATGGGTGTGCGGGCTACGCCGCTATCCATCGCAGCTTTGGCCACAGCCATCGAAACTTCCGTAATGAGGCGAGGATCGACGGGTTTGGGGATAAAGTACTCGGGACCAAACGTAAGGTGGCGCACTTGGTAAGCCCGATTAACGATATCGGGCACAGGGCGACGAGCCAACTCGGCAATAGCGCGCACAGCGGCCATCTTCATTTCTTCATTGATCGCTCGCGCTGCCGTATCTAAAGCACCGCGAAAGATGAAGGGGAAGCCAAGCACGTTATTGATTTGATTAGGATAATCGGTGCGTCCGGTGCTCATCAATACATCGGGGCGAGCTTCGAGTGCATCTTCGTAAGTGATTTCCGGCTGCGGATTAGCCAAAGCAAAGACAATAGGGCGCTCGGCCATCGTGCGCACCATCTCTTTGGAAAGGACGTTGCCTTTTGAGAGACCAACAAAGACGTCTGCGCCTCGAACAGCCTCAGCCAAAGTATGCACA
>JABZGO010000109.1 GCA_015259305.1 Alloprevotella tannerae
CTATTAGTCAAATCCCAATTAATTGTTGCGTAAGTGCCATTGACTTTTGCCGCAGCAGACCAGATCAGTCGGCCGGAAACGTCATATACTTCCGTCGTAACTTGCTGCTCTGCTTGGTCAGGAGCAATTGATGTGATGAATAAGGTATTATTCTTTGCCGGATTTTGTGTAGCATTAACGTCCATTTCATTACCTGCCTGCTCCGAAACAATAAAATCGAGATAGGCAGTCGTAGAGTTGTCGTTAATATCCCAAGCTCTCAGACTTAATCGGTGTTTACCGATAGAAAGGCCTTCAAGCGGATATGTAATAGTTCCAGAAATAGAACTTCCAAAATCATAACTAAAGTAGTCATTAAGCAAGATGGGAGTTGATTGCTGGTTATCTAAGACCAATTCAAGTCCGTGACCAACACTATTCTTGGCCGTATTGATGCCCGCACTATCACTTAGCGTTGCTACAAATAAGGCATCAGATTTCACATAACCACCATTGGGAAAATCAGGAGTATTTAGGTAAACGAAAATCTTTGGTCCGATTGAATCCGGCTCTGTTGTTGTGGCAGAACCATTCATATAAAAGTTCTCGTTAAAGCCATGGGCTTCTTCTTGTCTTAAATTATCAACAGCATAAAGCGATAAGCGACCATTTTGATTTGAATAACTGATATCGTGAGGTATGGTTATGTTCAGCGTGAAGCAACCCTGCTTCACGGAATCGCTACCCTCGTATAGGCTGTTTGGCCAATCCATATATACCATTGCGGTTGAAGCATTGCCACCATTGTTTTTGCACGTGATAGTCTCTTTTCTATCGTGCAGCGAACCGGTTATGACACCTGAAAAACCAGTATCTACAGCGTTATCCTTGATTACGTGGCCGGAAAAGCGCACTTTTTCTCCCGCCTTCAGTTGTATTTTAGACGAGGAATTGATTGGCGCGCCGTTGATACTATCTAACACGATCTCTTGCCGAGGAGCCATCAATGGCAATGCAGGATCGCCCAACAATGTATACTTTAATTTGTTCATTGAGCGGTCTGTTTCTTGATTATATGAGCCATCAAGCAGACCAACTTTAGTTAACCGCATCGCTTCGCCCATCGTATTGTAGGCGCCATCTTGATTCATTGACAACAAGTTCTTGTTAAGCACAACATTTAATGAGCGATTGTAGTTGGCAAAGACAGAACGCGAAGCACAAATGACGGCCATTGCACCACCATTCTTATTATACAAAGCAGCTCGGCCAATATCAT
The DNA here is from genome assembly GCA_015259305.1 of Alloprevotella tannerae. Taxonomy (GTDB): domain Bacteria; phylum Bacteroidota; class Bacteroidia; order Bacteroidales; family Bacteroidaceae; genus Alloprevotella; species Alloprevotella tannerae_B. Next base: position 1,259 of record JABZGO010000109.1, read on the forward strand.
TCGTCTGCTGGTCAAACGGCGTTACTTCACAAGACGCAAATATCCAGAGCGGAAGGTTACCTTGCGTCGGAGACTCGTAATCTTTAGTGGCCAAGAGATGAGCGTGCGACAACTCAATCGGACTACCATGGCCCGTATAATTGAATATGAGAGCGCCACGATTCATTTCTTCACGCAGCATCTTGGTTACCTGCGGAAAAGAATTACCTGTAGCAGAAGTCATATAAGTATATGCGTCCGGATATATTTTTTTCAGATTAAATCGATCGTCACTTACAGCATTAATCGTTCGAATTACATTTTCGCAGTCGTTCATATGAAGATTATTCTCTCCTTTTTTGCCGTTATCAGCAATCATTACGATCTTGTTCTTCCAATTGCCCACCTTTTTATTTTCAAGATAGTCGATCGTCTTATCCACAAGCGTCTTTGCCGTTTCAGCATCGTAGCACATAAATCGCCCAATACCCAAATCGAGTTTGTCAGTTTGTGCCATCGAGTTGCCTTCTCCATCATCCAGCATTCCAAAGTAATCATCAGTAACGTAACTATAAAGCGTACCGATAGAAATATCTGTTTGTCCATCTCCCGGACCGGCCTCATAAGCCAGCAAGAAGTCTGCCGCATTCAGTTTTGTTGTCGTCAGCATCCGGTTATCCCAGAAGCAGTCACCAAAGAGTAGCAAATAACGCGGCATATCTGCTTTTGATTGTGCACGATCGTACAACATCTTCATATAACGGCGATACGCAGCTACGTCCGGCGTACCCGAAGAATACTCATTATACAACTGATCTGCCCGCACCACCTTCACGCGAAGCCCCTGCTTCTTATGCGCCTCAGCCAAGCGCTCAGCTTGCGCAAGCAGTTTGCCGCTTTGAGGAATAATAATGACCATATCGACAGCCCCATCAGCGTGCAGATCTTGGTTTTCAATCTGTCCATCTACGCTCGGAGCCGGATAAGCTTTAGCTACGTCTACTATAATGTAGCGACGATTCGAATCATCAATATCCACTTCCAGCGTATTGCCTTTGAGCGTCCCCTCCATTTGAGCGAGCGGTTCTTTTGCCCGCCCTATTTGCCATACCTGCGTAGTTTGCGTAGCGTTTGCAATGTGTAGCCGCACGGGCTCTTGCGTAATGGTTGCAGGCAAAAAGGCATAGGCCTGATCCGTTGCATCTAAGCGACGCGCATAACTGATCGAGATATAATTCAATCGTGCACTACTATTACCACCTACGGAAAAGTTGAACGTGTTTTCTTCTTTTAGATTTGACACGCTATATTTTGAACGCGTCTCGCGTGCGCTTTCTGTCTCCCCATAGTAGCGACTTATCGAAAACGTTCCCAAGTCGCTATTATTAAGCTGCACATTAACTTGTAGCGCTTTCTTTTGCGTCGCTGCACCGAAGGCTATTTCAACCTCAGCATTGCGTTTTCCTGTATAATTTGGCGTATGAAGTTTATATGCGTGCGTTGCTCCATTCGCAAAGTCATAACTATCATACATTTCCGTGCCGCCCTCGTACCAGCAAAACGCATCATCGTCCAAGACGACCTGACTAATCGTCGCATCCAGCGTTGTATCCGGAGTCTGCGTCGCTGCAATACGATTTAGAGCAAGGGGTTGCTCACCTTCAGTCACAAAGTAGTAAGCATAACGGGCGTAAGTATTATTCTTGTGCGTCCATTTCAGTCTCGTGGGGCTCCATATTTTACGCACCGTCCCTTCAGCATAAAAGAGCACACTACCATTGCGCCGGTAAAGCGGCACTTCTTCCAAATCGTCAATGAGGCGAGCGGCAGAAGAGAGGTCAAAGACGGCCGGCAAGACTCGCCCACCATAACCAAACACCTTCACACGATTGATGTCGGCAAAGCCCATTTCCTTCAACTTTGTGGCTGAAAGTTCGTAAATGCCTTCGCTACCAACGTGTATTTTTACCCATTTTCCTGTTGCCAAAACCGAATGGGGCGCATAGCGATTCGCAGCATCAGATGCGGCGTTCTGCTGTTTGTTGAAGAGGCGCTTATCTTGACTTGTGCGCAAAGCCATACTATCTAACTCCAGCTTGACACTTACCAACCGGTAATAGCGTTGGTCGCGCTTGATAAAGGGAAAAATAGAAATATCCAGCAAACCCTCTTTCCTACTTTTGCCAAACGAGGTCTTTACTTCAGGCGTATCGCCCAACTGCTTGAAGTATTTTTTCAACACTTGCTGCTCTTTAGGCGTTACGGGTTGATATTCAGGAAAAGTAATTGCTATTCCAACCGAATCCGTCACAGATATTTGTGTCGAATAATGAGGAATAACATCTGCCGACAATGGATATTTCGCCGCCGGCAAGTCTATGAAATGCTGCGCCGCACTTAGGAGTGCGTTTAAGCAGAAGATAATGATCAAGAACTTACGCATATTTGTCTGAAATGCTAAATCGGCTCGAAGTATGTGCTACTAAGAGCGCGTATTGTATAACTATTCTTGTTTTTATTTTACATTAAAAGCCAACAGAGGCTTATTTCTCCAACGCCCTACGATATGATCGTCCAGTTGCACCAAACTACCTTCCGCAGGCGTTCCACAATAAATCAAATCACCTTGACAAAGTTTATGATACCTACTGATTGCTGCAATAATATCATCAATACTACACAGCATATCTTTCAGATCGGCCGTCTGCACAACCTGTTCGTTAATCGACAAGTCAATGCACCCACTCAAGTCCTTCCGTTCTTCTTCCGAAAGCGTTTGAAACGTACCAAGACTGCAAGCCCCATCAAAAGATTTTGCCTTATCCCAGGGCAAGCCCGAAGCTCGCAAGCTAGCCCAAAGTTGAGCGGCCGTAAAAGTTGCTCCTACACTCACCGCATCATAATAACGATAAGCAAAACGAGGCGCAATATTTTTTCCCAGACGCGCTATCCGCACGACCCCATGCAGCTGAACCGTGCAAGGCCAAGCAAAATCGGGGACGAAGAAAGGGCGTCCGCGCATCAAGAGCGCCGTATCCGGCAACAAGTTGATTGCAGTTTTCGGACGCTCCACCTTATCATCTAACGATGCGCCGTCTATTATATTGTATTGAGGGTAGTTTCCCTCTACCACAAAAATCTTCATAAGAATGCGAAGATAGTAATTAAATTGAAAAGCAGCAGATGATTTGCGCCCAAGTTCTCACCTTCGCACAAGCAATGCCCTTTTCGCTCCCGGTTCAGCCGAAAATAAAGTAATCAATGACCGACTTTCCACCGCATCGTTATGATCAATGATGCGTACGCTCACGAAGGTAAGTGTATACGCTCACGATAATACGAATGTACTTACACGATAGTACAATTGTTTCACCACGGTGAAACTTTGATCAATCAAGCTCCGGGAATTCAAGAGAGAGGTATAAACCGCGACAAATGGGACTTTTTTCTAGATAAATCAGACGCTGCGCAAAATCTTTCAGACCTTTGAAAATGAAAATGGAGAATAAGTCTAAAAATAATGACGCTTGCACAAACTTCTACAATGATTTGAAGCCTGCTGACTGCAATCGGTGGATAAGAGGTTGCAAGGAAACCGAGAAGTGATAAGACCTTCTGCGCTAAATGTCACTTATATACAAGAAACCTCCGAAAGTCATATACAGACTTTCGGAGGTATATCAATTGAGACTTGTCTTAATTGATTAAGAAGAAGATGTTGCTAATTATTCGTTAGCCGGAGCTTCTTCAGCAGCTACTTCGGGAGCTGCTTCTTCAGCAGGAGCAGCCTCAACTTCCTCAACGGGAGCTGCAGCAGCTTCAGCTTCTGCCTTTGCGGCAGCCTCAGCAGCCTTCTTGTTAGCTACTTTCTCTGCGATTTGCTCGTTTTGCTTCTTCTCTTCTTCGAGACGGGCATCTGCTGCAGCTTTCTTCTCTGCAACCAACTTGCCTACCGTAGCCTCAAGCTTCTTTGTGCGATCAGCTTTCCAAGCTTCAAACTTAGCTTGTGCTGCTGCCTCGTCAAAAGCGCCTTTGCGAACACCTGATCTCAAGTGCTTCATCAACATTACGCCTTCTTTAGACAAAATATTGCGGACGGTGTCGGAAGGTTGTGCACCTGTCTCTACCCAATAAAGGGCTCTGTCGAAATCTAAATCTACCGTGGCAGGATTAGTGTTGGGGTTGTACGTACCAATCTTTTCAGTAAATTTACCATCACGTGGTGCGCGAACGTCAGCGATAACGATGCTGTAAAAAGCATAGCCTTTGCGGCCGCGACGTTGCAATCTGATTCTTGTTGCCATTAATTTAATGTAATTATTTAGGTTTGAACTATGCCGCTATCTCGTAACGGCGGTGCAAAAGTACAATATTCTTTTAGAATTAGCACACTATAGTTGCCTATAATTTCGCACGTTTTGAGGAATTTATGAAGTAAAGCACTAGGCAGATGTAGACGACGAGTGATAGCAACTGACTGTTAGGACTGTTAATCCAATTTTTGTCGATAAATTTCAAGCCACCAAACTGCATAGCTGCACTGACAACCCCCATTAAAGCGCCTCCGGCAATAAAACCGCTGGCCAACAGTGTGCCTTTTTCATTGCGCGCCTTGTTGAGTGCCTCATCTTTTGTGCGCGAACTAATATACCAGCTGACAAATCCGCCAACAAGCAGGGGCAGGTTCAATTGCAAAGGAATAAACATACCTAAGGCGAAAGCTAAAGCTGAAACTCCGCAAAGCGTTAAGATGATAGAGATAAGTGCGCCTATGCCGTAAAGCAACCAAGGTGCGCCTGCTCCACTCATCAAAGGTTCTATTACGGCCGCCATAGCGCGTGCTTGGGGAGCTGCTAAGGCGTCACCTTCAAAACCGTAAGCTTTATTCAGAATCATTATGACACCGCCGACCGTGGCAGCACTCACCAAGATGCCAATAAACTTAAAGGTCTCTTGCTTATAGGGTGTAGATCCAAGCCAATAGCCAATTTTTAGGTCGGTAATAAAAG
>JABZGO010000010.1 GCA_015259305.1 Alloprevotella tannerae
CTTCATGATCGGTCACAAAGCCTTTAGTGCCCAAGCTTCCGTCCTCCGTTGCCGTATAAGTCTGTCCTAGTTTTCTGAACAAATCTAATTGCAAAAGATCCTCTTCTCTCTTACCCCCCAATAAGAACACAGGCTCACAACCTGACTCTTTGAGTTTTTTTCCTAAAAACAAAAGCGGAGCAACCCCAACGCCACCACCAATTAATAAGTAGCGGCTTTTTTTTGAGGGGAGTGAGAAACAATTACCTAAGGGGAATAAGCAATCTAATCGTTCTCCTACTTTCAAGCAAGCTAAGCGCCGAGTCCCTTCACCCACGCTATGCACCAACAGCCAGATTTCTTTCTTCTGCTCGTCTACATAATTAATAGAAATAGGACGTCGCAAAAAAGTAGCAGGTGAGTTAGTTATTCTGATATTCACAAACTGTCCCGGCATTATACCCGAAAAGTCGGCTTGTTCATCAGTTACTTTTAAGAGCACATAATCGTCTTTAAGCTTTTCTACGGCGGTTATTCGTAATTCGCTTACATATTTTTTCATAAGATAGGGCTTTAAACGCGGACAAATTTAGCAAAAACTTGGTATATTCGCAGTTGAAAAACGAAAGACAATGGAATTAGAAATCTGTACGAACAGTTATAATAGTGCATTAGCAGCTCAAGAAGGAGGAGCAGATCGCATTGAATTATGTGTTGGCTTGGCTGAAGGTGGACTCACGCCTTCTATGGGGCTCGTTAAGCAGGTCGCCCAATTAAACGGACTCAAAAAACATGTCTTGATTCGTTCGAGAGCTGGCGACTTCTGTTATACGCCTGATGAAGTCGCAGTTATGGAGGCTGATATTCGCCTCTTATCGAAAGCTGAAGTTGATGGGGTTGTTATCGGCGCTTTGAATCCTGACGGAACAATCGACTTGCCTACCATGCGACGTCTTATTGCAGCAGCTGAAGGGCTTAGTATCACCTTCCATCGAGCTTTTGATATGTGTGCTGACCCAGAAAAAGCTTTAGAAGATGTCATAGCCTTGGGTTGTCACCGCATCTTAACATCCGGCTTATCCCCAACGGCTGAGCAAGGCATTCCGATGTTGCGAAAATTGGTTGAACTTTCCCAACGGCGCATTGAAATTATGCCTGGCTGTGGCGTTACACCACAAAATGCAGCACGTATCTTACGGGAAACAGGAGCAACCAACATTCACGCTTCAGCCAAACATACGAGAGACAGCGTGATGACTTATCGCAGGGACTCTATAGACATGGGGGAAAAAGGAAAAGATGAGTTTGCCATTCAAGAAACTTCACCTCGATTAGTTGCAGAAATCAGGAAAGCTATTGGATAAAAAACGTAATGACCTCCACTTGCAACCCCTTTATTCTGACTACGTTCTAAGAAACCCGCCTATTTTCCTTTGTATAAATAGGCACATTCTACTATCTTTGCATAAAATAGGCGGCGCCTCTACCACAAAATATCTGTGGCAACAATAACACCTGCATCTCGCACACAAGGCGACGGCGAAAGTCGAGTTTACCCCAAGCATCTCCTTGCATCATTTTTTATGATCTTTACACGCGTATGAAATGTATCGAAGTTCTCATCCCAACGTACAATGAGGAGCAATCCATTCCTCTGCTATATGAGGCATTGTCTCATACAGCGCAACAAATAAGCCGGTACGATTGGCGCTTCATCTTTATCAACGACGGGAGCAAAGACCATTCGCAGGACATATTGGAAGCTTTGAGCGAACAGGATGAAAGAATCGCCGTCATTAACCTTTCGCGCAATTTCGGAAAAGAGAATGCAATGCTTGCTGGAATTGATTATGCTCAAGGCGATGCGGTAATTATCATGGATTGCGACCTGCAACATCCCGTTTCAATCATTCCGGAAATGCTCAAAGCTTACGAAGAGGGTTATCAGGATGTTTATGCTCGTCGTGCGCATCGAAATGCAGAGCCTCGACTAAAGCAATGGTGCACAAAGCGCTATTACCGTTTATTGCAGAAGTCTACGCGCTTCGACGTACTCCCGGATGTTGGCGATTTCCGACTGTTAGATCATCGATGCATAGCGGCTTTGAAGCAATTGAGAGAAACGGATCGCTATACAAAAGGCCTTTTCTGCTGGATCGGTTTTAAGAAGAAAGAAATCACGTATACTACGGAAGAACGCCGCTTTGGAAAATCTACCTTCACCTACTTTGGTTTATTGAAGTTAGCCTTAAACGGCTTAACCTCTTTCACAACTGCCCCACTCCGCTTCTCTACCATCACCGGCTGCATCGTATCTTTTTTCGCTTTCGTTTACCTCATCTATATCGTCATCAAGACTTTGATCATAGGCGAACCCGTGCAGGGGTTTCCTACGCTTGTAGTCTTAATACTATTGTTGGGCGGACTGCAACTACTTAGCATTGGTATCATCGGAGAATACATTGCCCGAGTTTTTAATGAATCTAAGCGGCGTCCTAATTATATCGTGGCATCCATTAAAGCAAAGCAGCCATGAAAAAAGGCTCATATTCTCTGGTTCTCCTACTCATGTTGGCGGCGTTGGTCTCTTACTTTTCCTACGTCTCCCCTTGGGTTGGCGACGACATAGAATATGCTTATTTCTCTGCGATCAAAGATACAAACGGCACAAACCTACCTATCCACACGCTACAAGACATCTTTGTTTCTCAATATAACCATTATCAAAGCACAAATGGGCGAACAGTGGCCCATTGTTTCGTACAATTTTTCTGCGGCATTGGTGGTCAAATCGCTTTTTCTATTTGTAACGGCTTGATGTATATACTACTCGTCGTACTCATCTGCCGCCTGATACATTGGGATTGGAAAAAACCTCGCTCGGTCTTTGTGGCACTCTTATTAGTGCTCTTTACGTTCAATACAGGCTTTACGCCGAGTTGCCAAATTGGCTATATCTGGATGTTTTGCACGGCTTTAGGGGCACTCTATATCTTCCAACGACAACCCCAGCTCTCATTTTTCTCAGCCATACTCGTTTTTCTATTCAGCATTTTGGCCGGATGGGGACAAGAAAGCTTAAACTTCGGTTTATGCATGTCGTTTTTCGTCTTTTTCTTGCTCCATTTCAAGCAAAACAAGGCCGCTCGCTGGCTTGTCCTTATCGGCTTCGGTTTAGGCACACTGATGATCTGCCTCTCACCCGGCGCTTGGACGCGCGCCGCACAATCGCACCAGTTGCTAAATGTCTCTCTGCTCAATTTAGCTCACTATTCGCGCGCCCTTTATTTATACCTATTCTATGCTCTTTACCTGCTCTTATTCAGGCGGGCCAGAATTGGGCAATTTTTCCACACAAATGCCTTCTATCTCATTGCCATTTTCACCCTGCTATGCTTCAATCTTATCATAGGAATAAGCGGACCGCGACAGCTTTTGGGCATAGAACTACTCTCCATCTTAGGTTTATTGCAGTCTCAGCAAAGTTTTGAAACAAAAAAGGCCTATAATACGGCCTTCATTATGCTACTTACCTTCTTCACGACCCTCATCATATTGAAGCGAATGAGTTTTACGCTACAGACGCGCACAGCTTTTGATCAGACAATGACAGCTTGCAGAAAAGCACCGAGTGGTTCTACCGTAATCCATTACTTCGGTAGTGATGCAAAGGCTTGGCCTGGTGACCATTTTCTAAGGACGATGGAGAAGAAAATCAAAATTGAGACCGGGCATACCATTCATATCATCCCCGCAAGGCGCCCCGATTACACACCGCAAGGCGCTATTCAAGCAGGCAATCTTAAGCAACGCCCATAAGTTCGCATGGCGAAACGCAAAGCGCAAAATTTCCAACACTCACCCACGCAATTCGTCAATCCCTTTCTCCCCATTTCATACAAACAGAGCAGGAATGGACAGTGTACGCTCGTGAGCGCACGTTTGTACTTTCACGAGCGTACGTTCGTATCATCACGATAAGAAGGTCTTACCCTCACGATGGGACAAGGCGTAAGCTGAAACTTGTTGCAGAACCTCAAAGCAAATAGTGTTTATAAACGGGTGCTGAGAAAGCACATATTTAAGGAAAAAATCACAATGCAAACTTGTCTGCACGCTGAGGCTTATTTGCCGGAAAATAGCCCCATCAAAAAGTGCAAAATTGACGAACGAACAGCCTGAAAGCTATTCTTTATATCAATAAAAACAGTCTTCATAAATTACTTTTACAAAATCGCGATATCAGACTGTTTACGTGTGTATTAACAATAAGCATTTTAAGGAATAAACACTCACACTTGTTGGCGATATTGGCTACTTCCCCTACAGTTTCTCAGATAAGAATGTAGAAAAGATTGAACATCCTAACCGACCCTTGCGATTCCACTTTCAAGAAATAGGTGTAATCGACGGAAATATTTGTCCGTCTTTATTCGAAAGTGAGAAAAAGCCGGAAGTGGGTTTCACCTTGTAAATAAATAATGCGCACCGCCCCATCGTATTACGCAGATTGATTTCCACACAAGGGTGTATCTTTTGTCGGGCTACCATCATATCCACGCCAACAGGGCCAATATATTTTCCAATCAGCAATTTTTCCAACGCTTTTTCCAACTGTTTGCGTACCAAAGTAAGATGTTCCGGAGCCACATTCAGATGGGTTTGAAGCCTCGCCTGATCATCGAGTAAGTTACCCTGATAATGGCCGGCCGCATCCGTCCTAAAAACGGATAAACCTTCATAAACGACCACATCAGCCCGACAATAAAACTCCATAGCAAAGTCCTGCTCATGTGCATAAAAAGGCTCGACGGCAATACCCCCTTGCTCGCGAATGATTTTTCGCACACGCTCCAATCCGGACAAGAAAACACCACGCCCGCTACAACTCCAAGGGGCTTTATATAAAACGGCCTCATAGCTTTTCACGTAGTTTTGCACTTCATCTATGGTTCTACAAAAGGCAGATTCTCCAAAAGTTATATCTGCTAAAGTCGTACGCAACTCGCGCAGCAAGGCAACCGCCGTCTGCCTTGAACTCAACGTGCGTATGTTAGCGATAGCTTCCTGCGTTCTCAACAAACTTTCAGGAGCACCAATTTGCCTAAGACGATGACAAACCAGCGGATCCCAACCCCACACCTCAATTTCGTGAATTGTGGACCAGTCTATTTTTATACCTTGTTTGTAGTAAACAGCCGGACTATCATTCCACAATTTAGGTAAGTCATATAATTGCTCAGACAGGTCGCGTGCGATCTTACATGGGTAGTAAAAAGGCGAATTTGAGGCCAAAGCCTCGTCATGATAAAAATTTAGCAGAAAGAGTTTCATATTTTCTAACGCGAAATTACGCCTTACATAGAAAACTTCGTATATTTGCGAAACGAAAAATACGATTATTATGCTTTTTTCAAAAGAAACCTACGTAGAACGTCGGCGCAGACTGCGCAAAATGGTGAGCAATGGGCTCATTCTTATCTTCGGCAACAACGATGCTCCGATGAACTGTCCGGCAAACACTTACAAGTTTCGCCAAGATAGCTCTTTCCTCTATTTCTTTGCGCAACACCGCGACAGATTAGTTGGCGTAATCGACGCTGATAGCGGTCAAGAATGGCTCATCGGCGATGAAATAGATATAGATGACATCGTTTGGTTCGGCTCAGTCAAGAGTGTGGGCGAATTAGCCGCAGAAGCCGGCGTAGAACATCACGCTCCGATGGCCCATCTCGCAGAATTGGTCAACGAAGCGCTGAAAAAGGGAAGAAAAATCCACTTCCTGCCGCCTTATCGCTTTGATACGCAAATCCAAATTATGGACTTGCTGAACATTCATCCGTCTAAGCAAAAAGAGGCAGCAAGTTTACCTTTAATTCAAGCGATTGTCAAGCTCCGCAGCGTAAAGAGTCTTGAAGAAATTGAAGAGTTGGAGCGCGCAGCGACAATCGGACATAAAATGCATACAACGGCTATGCGCTTGTGTCGCCCCGGTGTGACCGAACAATACATCGGCGGACAAATTGACGGCATTGCCGCTTCTTATGGTTGCATCGTCTCTTTCCAAAGTATAGTAACAATGCACGGAGAGATTATGCACGGCAATCCTTCTCCCCGCGCTTTGGAAGCCGGAAGGTTGATGCTGTGTGATGCAGGTGCGGAAACCAATGAAAATTATTGTTCTGACAATACGCGTACCACACCTATCAGCGGAAAATATACGCAACGACAAAAGGAAATCTATCAGATTGTGGTCGATTGTCACGACTTAGCATTAGATGTGGCAAAGCCTGGTGTACGCTGGTGGGATGTTCATTTTGACGTTTGCCGCTTAATGACTAATCGTCTTAAGGAACTCGGCCTGATGAAAGGCGACACGGAAGAAGCGCTGCGCGCCGGTGCTCACGCGCTTTTCTTGCCGCACGGCTTAGGCCATATGATGGGCTTGGATGTACACGATATGGAAGGATTAGGCCAAATACACGTGGGCTTTGATGAGGAAACGCGGCCGAGTACGCAATTCGGAACGGGCTCACTCCGTATGGGGCGGAAGCTTGAAGAAGGCTTTGTCGTAACAGACGAGCCCGGTATTTATTTCATTCCGGACTTGATTGACTATTGGAAGGCTGAAGGCATCAATAAAGACTTCATCAACTTCGACAAAGTTGAAACTTACAAAGACTTTGGTGGAATCCGTATAGAGGATGATGTGCTCATCACGAAAGATGGCTGCCGCTTCTTAGGCAAAGAACGCATCCCCTATCATATTAAAGAGGTAGAAGACTTCCTCGAAAGCAGAGATAATCAATAAATAAAACACTTTTAATCACTAACAATAATACACAATTATGAAAAAAGGTATCTTTCTCGCAGCAACACTCTTGACGTTGCTGCCTGGAAGTGTGCTGGCACAAGCAAATAAACCAGCAGAAAAGAACGACACAGTAAAATTTACTGTTATCAAAGAGGCTCCGATTACCTCTATCAAAGATCAGCACCGTTCAGGTACGTGCTGGGACTATAGCTCACTGGGCTTCTTTGAATCAGAGTTGCTCCGTCAAGGAAAAGGAACTTATGATTTGTGCGAGAGCTTCGTAGCTTATCATACATATATGGATCGTGCAGAAAAAGCTATCCGTATGCATGGTGACGTAAGCTTTGCACAAGGTGGTAGCTTCTACGATGTGCTGTATTGTATGAAGCATTATGGAATCTGCCCGCAAGAGGCAATGCCTTTCCCCGGCTCTCTTTATGGCGATTCTCTCTTTAACTTTAACGAATTTGGCAAGATTATGTCAAGCTATGTTGAGGGCATCTCAAAAAGCGATATAAAGCGTCTTCCTCCCACGTGGAAAAAAGAGTTCTCTTCTATTCTCGCTAACTATTTTGGAGAACTTCCTACAACGTTCCAATACAAAGGCAAGACTTATACTCCGCAATCTTTCCAAAAGAGCTTAGGCCTTGATCTTGATGATTATGTGTCTTTGGCATCTTTCTCTCACCACCCGTTCTATTCTAAATTTATCATTGAAGTTCAAGACAACTGGCGTTGGGCTGAAAGCTACAACCTACCACTTAATGAGTTTATGGACGTAATGGAATCTGCCGTTCGCAATGGCTACGCCTTCGCTTGGGGTGCTGACGTCAGCGAGCAAGGATTCAGCCGCAACGGACTTGCAAGAGTTCCGGCAAAGAGCTACAAAAATGATATGTCCGGCTCTGATGCCGCACGCTGGACCGGCACGAACGGGAAAGAATCTGGTTTCTCAGATAGCAAAGACGAACTCACAATTACACAAGAGATGCGTCAGCGCGCTTATGACAATTGGGAAACTACAGACGACCACGGAATGGTTATCTATGGTTTAGCTAAAGATCCGCAAGGTCAAGAATACTTTATGGTAAAGAATAGCTGGGGTGAATATGGCCGTTATAAAGGTATCTTCTACGCTTCTAAGCCTTATGTAGCTTACAAGACGATGAATATCCTTATTAACAAGAAAGCAATTCCTGCAAACATTCGCAAGAAGCTGGGAATCTAATCAGCCTTGCCAAAACAACAAAGACTACGGAAAGCATCAGTGCTTTCCGTAGTTGGTATATGTACTACTTTTATTTATCTCAATTATGCAAATCTTAAAACAAGGTTATCCTGTAACGGCTCAAGCAATGCCCACAAAAAGATATTGTCAAACTTTAGACCTACGAGAAGATCCGGAATTAATTGCAGCCTACAAAAAGTTGCACACCAAGGAAGGTATATGGCCGGAGACATTAGAAGCAATAAAGGCTTCAGGCATTTTAGAAATGGAGATATACTTATTAGACAACCGCCTCTTTATGATTATAGAAATGCCGGCTAACTTAGACTGGGATGAAGTAATGCAAAAAATGGCTAATATGCCCAAACAGAAAGAATGGGAGACCTTGACAGCAAAATACCAGCAGGTAACGGAAAAAGGAGATAATAGCGCAGATAAATGGAAGCTTATGGAGCGTATATTCCACCTCTATTAAAACCAGACTTGCTCAAACGTCTCTAGGACTGACTCCGTTGATCCTTTGAGAATGTCATAAGAAGAGAGAAATTAAGCTTCAATGCGTGAAAACCAGAAAGTAAAGATTGCATTTTCAGAATAATGTATTTATCTTCGCGTATCGTTTAAACGCATACACAATGGCTACTACACTTCAAGTTAAAGACAAAATGCTCCTTTCACAAAAAGGCATATCTGAAGAAAAATTGGAATCACAGCTTCAATCATTTAGGAATGGTTTTCCTTTTCTAAAACTATATGCTGCCGCTGCCCCTAAAAAGGGGATTCTACAGCCGTCCGATGAAGCGCAACAAGCCTTTCTTTCTGCTTGGCAGAAATACCTAACAGAGGGCCACAAGATAATAAAGTTTGTTCCCGCTTCAGGCGCGGCAAGTCGAATGTTCAAAGACCTTTTCGCCTTTTGTGATGCAGATTATGATACGCCTCAAACGCATTTTGAGCAGGCTTTCTTCCGCGATCTTCACAAAGCGCCTTATTATAGTCTACTCAACGAGACGTGTCTGCGCCTTTATGATCAAAACATCGCTGCCTTATTACAAGGCAAACGGTTTAAAGATGTTGTTCGCGCGCTACTTGGTGCAGAAGGATTGAACTATGGCAACCTCCCCAAGGGCCTACTCCTCTTTCATCAGTATCCAAACGGAAACAGAACGCCGGTAGAAGAGCATCTTGTAGAAGGCGGCCAATATGCTAAAGGAGCAGATGAGAAAATCAATATACACTTCACTGTTTCTCCAGAGCATCGCGAACTTTTCTCAAAATTAATTGCAGATAAAAGCGCACAATACGAAAAAGAGCTGCAAGCAAAACTCTGTATAAGTTTTTCAGAGCAAAAGGGAAGCACAGATACAATTGCCGTAACAGAGGATAACGACTTCTTCCGTCAAGCAGACGGTTCCTTGCTTTTCCGTCCGGGTGGACATGGCGCACTGATTGAAAACCTCAACGAAATAGATGCAGACATCGTCTTCATTAAAAATATAGACAATGTCGTTCCGGACTACCTTAAGCCGGAAACAGTTCATTACAAGCAGCTTTTAGCCGGTATCTTGGTAGAACTCCAGCAAAAGACATTCCATTACTTAAGGCTTTTAGACGAGAAAAATTGCTCAGCAGATACGATTAAAGAGATAAAACAATTCATAGAAAAAGATCTTTGCTGCATTTTGCCTCAAGACATAGCTGAGCAAGATTTAGTGGCGGTCTTGAAAGAAAAACTTAATCGTCCGATGCGCGTTTGTGGAATGGTTGCAAACGAAGGCGAGCCCGGAGGTGGCCCATTCTTGGTCTACAATGCCGACGGGAGCATTAGCTTACAAATTCTTGAAAGCTCACAAATTGACCTGAACAATCCCGAAAAGAAAGCCATGTTTGAAGAAGGGCTCTACTTCAATCCGGTAGACCTCGTATGCGCTCTTAAAGATTACAAAGGGAAACCGTTTAATTTACCCGATTATGTTGATCCTGCAACAGGATTTATTACGCATAAGAGCAAAGACGGCAAGCAACTGAAAGCCTTAGAACTACCTGGTTTATGGAATGGCGCAATGAGCAATTGGAACACCGTGTTTGTAGAGGTACCATTGATTACTTTTAACCCGGTAAAAACGATAAACGATCTCTTCAGACCGCAACATCAACCGGCAGACGGTCAGTAAGCAATAAGTTAGCTCAAAAAACAGTTTATACTGATTAAGAGATAAAACGCTACGCCCTTGAATATCTATATAGAAACGTTTAAAACTTTTCTGAAAGGAGGAGGATTGGCCTTGGGAAATGGCTATGCAGCTATTACGCCCATTCGTGACAGCATTATGAACCACCAATGGTTGTCTGAAGAAGCTTTTGAAGACACCATTGTTATAGCTCAAGCTTTGCCGGGTCTTTTCTCCTTGAACTTTGCCGTATTTCTTGGCTATAAGATTAAAGGATGGCGAGGCAGTTTGGCCGCATTATCAGGCATGTTGCTTCCGGCTTTAGCGCTCGCCTTCATTCTTGCCGTATCTTTCAATAAGGTTCGAGATCTCCCCATTATAAATTCGTTTCTTAAAGGTGCTCGCCCGGCCATCATCGCCTTGATGGTCTACCCGTGCTTTAAGTTATTTAAGCGGTCCAACAACTCTTTAAGCACAATATGGCTGCCCATTGGAGCATTATTAGCTATATATCTCTTACATATATCCCCGGCTTACATCATAATGGTCGTTGTAGCCTGCGCTATCGTTTATTCATTGCTTATCAAACCTTAGTCTCTTAAAATGATCATCTTATATCTGTCTCTATTTGTTCAATTTTTCTTGTGCGGTTGTTTTGGATATGAAGGTGCCTATACTTTGCCGGCTTTTTATGAGAATATGCTCATTTCTCAGCACGACTGGTTAACGTCGGATCAGTTTGCAGATATTCTTTACGTAAGCCGATTATTGCCCGATAGTTTAGGAATAAACTCAGCCGTAATGGGCGGTTATCTCGCAACAGCGACACAGTATTCTACCGGATTCTCCTTCTTAGGCGGGTTTATCGCTCTTTTCGGCTTAACCCTCCCCTCTTTTATTTGGACAAAAGTCGCAAACTACTATCGCCATCGTTTCAGAAACGTTGGAGAAGTAGTCATCAGTTGGCTGCGCCCACTTGCTCCCGGCATTGTTGCTGCCGGTATTCTTCTTTTATGTACGGAGGAAAACTTCGGGAGCATAACCACATCTCCATGGCATTTCGGAGTAAGTCTCTTTTTATTTATTTCCACATTAATCGGCACAAGAGTTTATCGCATCAATCCCTTATTCATGGTCTTTTTGTGTGGATTTGCCGGGCTTTTGCTCTTTTAATAAGCAGCACAAATCAAAAATGATCGACAGCGAATTGTGAGTTTACTGCTTACAACTCATTCCCAAGCGATAGTACTCTCCTTTTTGAATTGCTCCACCTCATATTATTATGGTTTGCTCGGGGCAAACGATAGTTTGGTGGGAAGAAACGATGGTTTGCTGGTAGCAAACGATTGTTTGTCCCGAGCAAACCACGAGCAGACTCATCGGAGCACTTCAAAATGTGATCAAACAGATTCATAATACAAAGTCTCTGAACAGCGTATCTTATTCGAACCATTATAAAACATATTTTTCACGAAAAAGGCTCTGCAACTCTTGGCGGTTTCGCAGAAAGTCATTACCTTTGCACCGCAAATCAGCAAAGCCGATATAGCTCAGCTGGTAGAGCGACTCATTCGTAATGAGTAGGTCGCCGGTTCGAGTCCGGCTCTCGGCTCTTAAAGACGTAAAAGAATCATCTTTTGCGTCTTTATTTTTTGTGTTTATAAGAAAAGAGTGAGAGATTGTAGAGTAATAGCTGCTACAAAATCTTAGTAAGATGATGTGTCAAAAGCCTCTTGCCAGATATCCCAAGCCTTTTCAGCTTGCAGATGCAACATTTCCAAACCATTCTTCGTCAAAGCCCCCTGCGCTTTCCCACGAGATAAGAAATGCGTCTCCTCCGGGTTGTATATCAAATCATAAAGCAAATGAAAAGAGGATATTTCTTGATAAGGCAACGGTGGGGCTGTTGCTACGTGAGGAAACATTCCAAGCGGTGTACAATTGATTATCAACGAAGTTGTGGCAAGCAACTTCATATCGGCTAATTCTTCATAAGTGATTACGCCCATTCTTTTTGTCCTACTAACGAATTGTACGCTTATGCCTAACAAATTCAACGCATAAGCTACAGCTCTTGCAGCACCACCGGTCCCTAATACAACTGCGCGAAGATCAAATGGGCGCAATAGGGGGCGCAAAGAAGTCATAAAGCCATAATAGTCAGAATTGTAGCCTATCAAACCTTGAGACGTAAAACGAATCACATTGACGGCTTGAATAGCTTTTGCTTCCGGCGAAAGCGCATCAAGATAAGGAATGATTGCCTCCTTATAAGGAAGCGTAACGTTCAGTCCGCAAAGATTGGGGAAGCGTTGTATGAGTTCGGGAAAAGAATGTGCCGAAGATAATTCGAAGTTTTCATAAATCGCATTAAGTCGCAACAGCGAAAACTTCTTATTAAAATAATCCTTTGAAAAGGAATGACCTAAAGGATAACCGATCAAGCCATAAATTTGTTGGCCCTCATTACTTTTCGCCCACATACATCGTATTCAAACCGAAGGTATAGGATTTGAAAAACACGTGCTTGAAACCGGCTTTTTCCATTATCTTTTGCATATCTCGCCCTTGAGGCACAGCATCCATAGATGCCGGCAAATAGCTGTAAGCCTTAGTATCCTTAGAAATAAGACGACCAACAAGGGGCATCAACACGCGTGCATAAAGCTGAAATAATTGTCGCATTGGGAAGCGGCGAGGACTACTCAATTCAACAATAACAGCGTGCCCTCCTGGCTTTAATACGCGAAACATCTCACTTAGTCCTTTATCTAAATCTTCAAAGTTGCGCACACCGTAGGCTACTTGAACGGCATCAAAACTACTCTCTTCAAAACTCAGATTCAAGCAATCTTCTTTCTTAAATTGTATCTTCTCTGACAATCCTTCCGCAGCTGCCTTTTGACGTGCGACCTTAAGCATGCCTTCAGAAATATCTATGCCCACCACTTGATTGGGGTATAATGAACGCGTCGAAAGAATAGCAAAATCTCCCGTACCTGTGGCCACGTCCAAAATCTCTTTAGGCTCAAAACGACGCAACTGCTTTATGGCTGCTCGACGCCAGCGTTTATCAATTCCGAAAGAGAGAAAATGATTTAGCTGATCATAAGAGTGAGCAATATTGTCAAACATCTGCTCTACTTGCTCCGACTTACTTGAATTTTCGTCGTAAGGTTTGATCTTTTCTTGCTTATACATATCTAAGAGAATCGTGTGCTCGATAAGGGGGTATGAAAAAGGATAATCCGAATTGAAAATAGGATTCTACGCTATCTCAATTCGGATTACTTTTAGCAAAACTTATTGCTGCAAGAACTGCAACACGTTGCGCTCTATACGCTCTTCAAGCTTGTCGCTATCTTCTGCAACAAACTTTTCGCCCGTAATATGCTCGTAAAGCTCAATGTAACGATCTGAAATAGACTTAACGATTTCGTCAGTCATTTCCGGCACCTGCTGTCCTTCTTTTCCTTGGAAACCATTATCCATCAGCCATTCGCGCACAAATTCTTTGGAAAGTTGGCGTTGTGGTTCGCCCTTTTCAAAGCGTTCTTGATAACCATCGCTATAGAAATAACGACTAGAATCGGGCGTATGAATCTCATCCATCAGGTAAATCTTGCCATCGTGCAGACCAAATTCATATTTCGTATCCACAAGAATCAATCCACGCTGAGCGGCAATCTCTGTGCCTCGCTTAAACAGCTGGAGCGTATATTTCTCCAACAGAGCATACTCTTCCGAAGTAGCCAATCCCTGCGCTAAAATCTCTTCCTTTGAAATGTCAGCATCGTGCTCGCCAATCTCAGCTTTAGTTGTCGGCGTCACGATGGGTTCAGGAAATTTCTCATTCTCGCGCATCCCATCAGGCAGTTTGATCCCGCAGATCTCTCTTGCACCATTCTTGTAGGCGCGCCAAGCTGATCCGCATAAATATCCGCGCACAATCATCTCAACCGGGAAGCCCTTACACGTAATGCCTACAGTCACCATCGGATCCGGAGTGGCCAATTTCCAGTTCGGGCAAATATCAGTTGTCGCATCAAGAAACTTTGCGGCGATTTGGTTAAGCACTTGCCCCTTAAAGGGAATGCCCTTCGGCAAGATTACGTCAAAAGCTGATATACGATCGCTTGCGACCATAATAAGTTTGTCGCCTTCGATGCTATATACATCGCGTACTTTCCCATTATACACCCCTATTTGACCAGGAAACTTGTAGGTCGTTTTAGTTAAAGTTGCCATATCTTTATTAATTGAATAATGTTCTTATGAAATCCGTTGTTGCTCTTCTGTTGTCGAGGCATCATCCTTCGTATGTGCTGTTTGCTCATAAGCCCTCACGATGCGCGCAACCAACTTATGTCTGACAATGTCGCTCTTATCCATCTCGATGAAGGAAATGCCTTGTATGTGTCGCAAAATACGAATCGCTTCGATCAAGCCGGATTGCTGCATACGCGGAAGATCTATCTGCGTGATATCACCCGTGACGATCATCTTCGTATTCATACCCATACGCGTTAAGAACATTTTAAGCTGAGCTCGCGTTGTATTTTGCGCTTCATCTAAGATTACGACAGCATCATTAAGCGTACGGCCACGCATAAAAGCCAAAGGAGCTATCTGTATCACACTTGTATCAAGATACTCTTGCAGTTTCGCAGCTGGAAGCATCTCTTGCAAGGCATCATAAAGGGGTTGCAGATAAGGATCCACCTTTTCTCGCATATCACCCGGCAGAAATCCTAACTTTTCTCCTGCTTCTACAGCCGGACGACTTAATATTATCTTCTTTACCTCCTTATTTTTTAAGGATCTAACGGCCAATGCAATCGCCGTATAAGTCTTTCCCGTTCCGGCAGGCCCAATACAAAAGAGTAAGTCTTCATTTTTATAGGCGTCGACGAGCTTCTGCTGGTTTTTGCTTCTTGCAGTAATGGGTTTACCACTTGTAGCATAGACTATAACACCTCCTTTATCGAGCTGGTCACTTGGGCCACCTTGAAGCAAGCTCACAATATCCTCTTCTGTGAGCTTATTATATGTAGCACAATGTCTATATATAGTCTCAAATACGACATCAAACTCAGCAATATCCTCCGGATTTCCAATGACTTTCAACACACTTCCGCGGCCAACAATTCGCAACTTTGAGAAAAGCGCTCTCAGCATACGGAGATTAGCGTTGTTTACGCCATAAAAGACCATCGGGTCTGCGTCTTGGAGGATAAAAATTTTCTCTATCAAATCGCTATACTTTATAGTGCAAAAGTAACTAATATCTCACAGATATTAAAGCTATGATAAGCGAATCTTATAAATAAAACTGCAGAGAAAGACGCTTGGAAGCTTCCGACAGAGATAGATATTTTACCCTCACGACAGCATGGGTTTGCTCTCAAGATGAAAAGGCTATACGCTCGTGAGAGGACAGACTTTATCTCACGAGATAAAACCTCTGCACAACGAGGGTCGCAGAAGATATCACAAGTATGGAAGTAAGTTATAAAGACAAAACAGCTACATAAAGCAAAGAGGGTATATCTGTTCAGATATACCCTCTTCTTGTTGCGGAGATCCGACTCGAACGAATGACCTCCAGGTTATGAGCCTGGCGAGCTACCAACTGCTCCACTCCGCGATGTTGCGGTGCGTACGGGACTCGAACCCGTGACCTCCTGCGTGACAGGCAGGCATTCTAACCGGCTGAACTAACGCACCAATGTTTTTTTTGTGGGCAAAGATGGATTCGAACCACCGAAGGCGTAAGCCAGCAGATTTACAGTCTGCCCCATTTGGCCACTCTGGTATTTGCCCCTTTAAGTTGTTTTGCGTGTGCAAAAGTAATACCTATTTTTTTAATGACCAAGAAAAATCTATCATTTTTATCGCAGTCATTGCAAATTCTTCTCCTTTTCGCCCTACTGTACCATCGATCCTCTCTATTGCCTGCCGCTCATTTTCAGTAGTTAATAGGCCATAAATAACCGGAATATCACCCATTGTATTTTGACGAGCAAGCTCTTTCGTAACGCCATTACAGATATAATCGAAATGCGGCGTATCACCACGAATCACACTACCGATAGCAATGATGGCATCTACGCTGCTATGCTTTGCTAACTCGGAACAGCCAAAAATCAATTCAAAACTACCCGGAACGCGCTTAATGATGATATTCTCCTTTTTCGCTCCGGCAGAAAGCAGCGTACAAACGGCCTGATCAAGTAATACGTCTGTTATGTGGCTATTCCATTCTGCAACAACCAGTCCAAAGCGCATATTGGAGGCATCAGGCATTGTCGAGCATTCTTTCAAGAATGTATGGGTTGACATCGTTTCTGTCTTTTAGCAATTGCAGCCGGAATCAAAAAAAAACCGGCTGCAATCATATATTATATCTATTGAAAGATGCTTACTTACTTACACGCTCAATGTAACGATCTATTTCAGGATTAGCAAACGTCCCGTTTTGTAAGCGTTGCGGCGTTGACATAGTGCTAGTCGGATAAGAATTCTTGATAGATTGATAAACCTCAAGCGCCTGATCGTTCTTCTTTTGTGACTCAAGTAATTTGCCTGCCTCAAGCAAATAAAGTGGGCTTAATGCAGGGTTATCTGCCTTCTCAGCAGCTTTCTTGAAAGCGTCAATGGCTTTGTCTAACTGCTTGTCAGAAGCATAGCAGTTAGCCAAAGCTGCAATACCTGCAGGCGAAATAGTATGATCGCTTTTGGGTGAAAATTGCTCTAAGTACTTGATAGCCTCTTTAATCTTACCGGTTTTCTCATAGCTAATACCGGCATAAACATTTGCAAGGTTACCCGCATCAGTTGAAGAGTAATCATTAGACAAGCGAGTGAAGCCTGGGAAGCGACCATCACCTTTCAAAGCTTTTTCATAATCTTGTTGTGCCAAATAAGGCAACCCCAAAGTAAGGAGTGATTGCGCCTTTTCTTCACGCGGCTGTTGGTAGCCAAAATAATAAGCTAAGCAACCTCCAACAACAACGGCAACAGCAGCCAAGGCTATAAGCAATTGTTTCTTGTACTTAATGATAAAAGCCTCTGACTGCGCCATCGCATTATTTACATCAAGCGCTGCTTCTTTCTTTCCTTTTTGAGTCATAATATGATGTTCTTTTTTATACTACGTTAAGGTGCACAAAATTGCAAGGCAAAAGTAATACATTCATCTTATATGGAGGAATTAAATCTCTCTTTTTTTGGCTTTACCTCCTGCAAATCGTATTTTTGCAGTATGATATTACGTAGTCTTTCTCTTTTGAATTATAAAAATATCTCTTCTGCCGACTTATCTTTTTCCCCTATGGTCAATTGTTTTGTAGGCGATAATGGCATGGGGAAAACGAATCTTCTTGATGCTATTTACTATCTGAGTTTTTGCAAAAGTGCACGTAGTTCTACTGATGCGGCAAATGCCAAGCACGGAGAACAAGCATTTATGTTACAAGGACTCTATGACGATGACTCAGGAGGTGAAGATAAGATTACAATTGGCTATCAAGAAGGCAGACGCAAGCAATTGCGACGGAATGGCAAGGATGTAAAACGCTTTGCGGAACACATTGGTACCATTCCACTTGTTATGATTTCTCCTTCTGATAGTGAGCTGGTAACAGGAGGCAGCGATAATCGGAGACGATTTATGGATACGGTGATCGCACAATATGATGCAACTTACTTAGAGGCTTTAATGCGTTATGAGAAAACGCTTCGTCAGCGTAATACGCTATTAAAAAAAGAAGAAGAGCCGGAGGCTGACGTCATAAGCATCCTAGAGGATATGATGAGTCGAGATGCAGCCATTATATATCAAAGAAGAAAACTTTTTGTAGATACGTTTACGGCTTTCTTTCAAAGCATTTATCGGCAACTATGTAACAGTCCTGAACAGGTTAATATCGTCTATGAGTCACATGGTAGCAGAGGGGAACTAAAACCTTTGCTAGAACAATATCGCTCGCGAGAACATATTGTTGGGTACTCTCTTCATGGTGTCCATAAAGATGATTTATTGTTATATATCAATGGCTATCCTGTTAAGCAAGAAGCCTCTCAAGGACAGACGAAGACTTACTTTATAGCTCTCAAATTGGCACAATATGTATATTTGCGCTCTAAGAGTAGTCTGCGCCAACCGCTACTTTTACTGGATGATATTTTCGACAAGCTAGATACAGGTCGCGTAGAACAATTATACGTTATGCGGCTGAAGCGCATTTCGGACAGATCTTTATTACAGATACTAGCCGAGATCGCTTACATCCTATCCTACAACTTCAGCAAGAATATAAACTATTCTTGGTAAAAAACGGAGAGGTCTATGAAGCGCAAGAAGGCTGAACCCATTGATGACATACTGGCTCGCTATCTACGCCACATTGGTTTAGAAACACCCTTAAATCAGTATCGTTTAATAAACGCTTGGACATCAGTTGTTGGCGAAAGCGTGGCTGAGAAGACACATGACATTTATATAAAAAATCAGACGCTTTGTGTCAGTATAAAATCTGCGGTCTTACGCTCAAATCTACTGATGAAGCGTCAATATTTGATTGAACGCCTTAATGCTGCCGTTGGTGTTAAAGTGATCGCGGATATTCACTTCACGTGATGGGAACTCGCACAATATATATAATTGGTAAAGCACAAAAAAAGGCGAGGGAAAACAAGCACTCTAAAGTGGACAAGAAAAAGGCGTCATAGTAATACATAAAAAATAGATAAGCGCAGCGTTATTACTCTAAAGT
>JABZGO010000110.1 GCA_015259305.1 Alloprevotella tannerae
ATGGGTATGGGTTTCACGTATGCCACTCCGGACAAGGCGTTCACCGTTAACTTTCCCATCGGCGTAGGATTGAAGTGGAAGCTGACCAATCGCCTCAATGCCGGCCTCGATTGGACTTTCCGCTTTACGCCTTCAGACCGATTGGATGGCTTAGCGGCACCCCACGGCATCAAGTCTTCAGAGTTTAGAAATAAAGATCATTATAGCTTGACGATGTTTACGCTTACGTATGATCTGAACCCGAAATGCCCTAACTGCAATAAAGATTGAATCAATGAGCTATAAAGCGCAATTAGATCCGAAGCGCATCCCAACGCACGTGGCAATTATTATGGACGGCAATGGGCGCTGGGCAACCGCACGCGGCTGGGACCGCAGTGTTGGCCATCAGAAGGGCGTCGAAACGGTGCGCCGGATTACAACGGCAGCTTCTGATTTAGGGGTTAAATATCTGACGCTCTATACGTTTTCAACAGAGAATTGGAATCGTCCGCCGGAGGAAGTGGCGGCGCTGATGTCGCTGATCTTTACTTCGCTGGAGGAAGATTTGTTTATGCGCAACAACGTTCGCCTACGCATTATCGGAGACCTTAAGCGGTTGCCCGTAGATGTGCGAACATCGCTCGAAAATCTAATGGCGCACACGGCGCAGAATAGCGGGATGACGCTCGTCCTGGCTTTGAGTTACTCAGCGCGCTGGGAGATAACTGAAGCGGTGCGAACCATTGCCGTTAGCGCAGCAAAAGGCGAAGTGGTGCTGAATGATATAACGGAGCAGACGATAACTGAGGCATTGACAACTTCGTTTATGCCGGATCCTGATCTGCTTATTAGAACGGGGGGCGAGTTGCGCTTGAGCAATTATCTCCTTTGGCAGTGTGCTTATTCAGAACTCTACTTTTGTGATACGTTTTGGCCCGACTTTGATGAAGAGGCCTTTTATGCCGGCATCCAAGATTACCAAAGTCGCGAAAGACGTTTTGGCAAAACTAGTTGGCAGATAGAACAAACAACAGAAAAATAATAGTATATGAAAATACGTCCGCTGTTAGTCGTGCTCTTCTCCTTGGTGATAGGGACAGTGTACGCTCAGAACAATTTCAAACAAGTTAACCCGGATATTACTTATACTGTTTCGCCCTCAAAATACGTGCTGGGCGGATTGGTAGTTGATGGCGTTAGCGGCTTTGATCCCGATTTGTTGCAGAGCATCGCAGGCTTGGAAATAGGAGCTACGTACGAAGTGCCTGGCGCAGATATGTCGGAAGTCGTGCGCCGCTATTGGGAACAGAAACTCTTCTCCGACGTTTCGCTCACGGCAGATAGTATTGTCGGCAACACGATCTACTTGCACGTGCATCTGAAAGCACAGCCGCGCATTTCCAGCATCGTTTATACGGGTGTAAAGAAGTCGGAGCGCGAAGCTTTAGAAAAGAGCATCGGCTTGAGAGTCGGCGGGCAAATTACGCAGGATATGATCAATCGCGCTAAGATTATCATTAAGCGTTATTTTGACGACAAAGGATTCAAGAACGCTGCGGTCGACATCCGAATGAAGGACGATGTTACGAAAGAAAACAATATGCTTATCGACATTAATATTGATAAGAGCAACAAAGTTAAAGTTGAGCATATCTACATCACCGGCGTGTCGCACAAAGAAGCCGCCAAACTCAAACGTGCAATGAAGAAAACGCATGAAAAGAGTTTGATCAACTTCTTTCGCTCAAAAAAATTCTTGCCCGAGAAGTACGAAGAAGACAAGACATACGTGCTCGATCGCCTCAATGCTTGGGGCTATCGCGATGCAGTCATTACTACAGATTCCGTTGCCGCAACGAAGCCCGACTATGTCAACGTCTACATCAATTTAGATAAAGGAAAGAAATACTATATTCGCGATATTACTTGGGTCGGAAATACCGTTTACCCCACAGCGATCCTCCAGAACATCCTTCAGATGAAGAAGGGCGACATCTATAATCAGATGCTTTTAAGTAAGCGCTTGAATGAAGATGACGATGCCGTGCGTAATCTCTATTACAACAACGGCTACGTCTTCAACAACATAGAGCCCGTCGAGACAACCATTGATGGAGACTCGGTCGACTTGGAGATGCGCGTCAACGAAGGCCGTCAAGCCAGGTTTAATCGTGTGAATATTTCCGGTAACTCACGCGTTTACGAAAATGTTATTCGTCGCGAATTGCGCACCAAGCCCGGCGACCTCTTCAGTATGGAGGCCATCAAGCGCTCAGTGATGGATCTTTCTCAGATGAATCAGTTTGATCCCGAAGCTTTAGGTAAGGCCATGAGTTCGGCCATCAAGCCCGATCCACAAAACGGTACGGTAGATATTACCTATCCGCTGACGCCGAAGGGCGGCGATCAATTCACGATTCAGGCCGGCTGGGGTCCGACGGGTATTATCGGTACAGTCGGCGTGAAGTTTACCAACTTCTCAATACAGAATCTCTTCAAGAAAGGTGCGAAGCACAGAGCCTTCCTCCCGCAAGGCGACAATCAGACCCTCTCTATCAATGCGCAAACCAATGCGTCCTATTATCAGAGCTATTCGCTTTCATTCTTAGAGCCGTGGCTTGGTGGTAAGCGCCCCAACCAGCTCTCTTTCTCTATTTCTTACTCAAAGCAGACGTCAGTAGCTTCGAGTTATTACGACCGCAACTACTACAATAATATCTATAATGGATATATGTATGGCGGTTACGGTTCTAACTCCAACTACTACAACTATACAAACTATTACGATCCCGACAAGTACGTCAGAATGTTGAGTGCTTCGCTCGGCTTTGGTAAGCGTTTGCGTTGGCCCGACGACTATTTCATGTTCACGGCGGAGCTTTCCTACACACGCTATATGATGAAATCTTGGGAGTACTTCCTCTTCACCAATGGCAATAGTAACAACATCAACCTCACGTTGAGTCTAAGCCGCAACTCTACGGATAATATGTTCTTCCCGCGCCGCGGTTCTGATTTCCTCTTCTCCGTATCGGCCACACCGCCCTTCTCTGCGTGGAACGGCAAAGACTATAAAAATCTTGCCACCAACCCGCGAAGCGCCACCTATCAGAAAGAGGCCCAAGAGAAGTATCGATGGATCGAATACAACAAGTGGAAGCTGAAGTTCCGTACGTTCACCGCGCTCACCAGTTCCAACAAAACACCGGTGTTGATGACCCGTGCCGAGTTTGGTATCTTAGGATCATATAATAAGTACAACAAATCACCCTTTGAGACCTATTATGTCGGCGGTGATGGTATGGGCGGAATGTCCTATGGCTATGCGACGGAGACCATCGGTTTGCGTGGTTACGAAAATGGCTCTTTGGCCGGCAATACCGGCACGAATGCCTACGCCTACAGCCGTATGACCTTAGAGTTGCGCTACCCCTTGCTCCTCGAAGGTACAACCAATATTTTCGTACTCGGATTCTTAGAAGGTGGTAATGCTTGGACCAACGTCAAAAACTTCAATCCTTTCAACATGAAGCGCTCTGCCGGTTTCGGTGTTCGCGTTATGTTGCCGATGATTGGTATGTTGGGTATCGACTGGGCCTATGGTTTTCAAAAGAAGATCAACGGCGTAAAAGCCGGTGGCAGCCAAATCCACTTTATAATGAATCAAGAGTTCTGATCGCCCATCATTTTCTTGACGAGTGCATAAATTGTTGCCCTATAGCGTAACAAGCTCCGCCGTCAGTCGTCATGAATAATGTATTAAGAAAGAGAACGAACGATAAAAGCATAATTAGAATGAAAAAGTTTTTGATGCTGTTCCTCCTTTTTGGAGCATTTACCTTGCCGGCAGCGGCGCAGAAGTTCGCCTTAGTAGATATGGAATACATTATGGGCAACATTCCGGCCTATGAGCGTGCCAACGAGCAATTAAATCAAGTTTCCAAGAAATGGCAAGCTGAAGTCGAGGCCAAAGATACCGAAGCCAAGACCCTCTACAAGAAGTATCAGAGCGAGTCGGTCTTCCTTTCTGCCGAGCAGAAGAAAGAGCGCGAGCAAGCCATTGTCGCCAAAGAGAAAGAAGCGTCCGAATTGAAGAAAAAATATTTTGGTCCCGAGGGCGAATTATACAAAAAGCGCGAAAGCCTTATCCGCCCTATTCAGGACGATATTTACAGTGCGATC
The DNA here is from genome assembly GCA_015259305.1 of Alloprevotella tannerae. GTDB lineage: Bacteria > Bacteroidota > Bacteroidia > Bacteroidales > Bacteroidaceae > Alloprevotella > Alloprevotella tannerae_B. The sequence goes on from JABZGO010000110.1 coordinate 4,165, forward strand.
AAGTCCATCGCCGATCAGCGCGGCTTCCAGTTGATTTTGGATCGCGCCAGTGAGACGGCAGGCATCATCTTCGCTTCTCCCTCCATTGATATTAGTAACGAAGTACTCGCCAAATTAGGCTATTCCAATTAAATTGCCTACTTTCGCGACATTAAAGTGCATAATAATTAAAAACAGATAGAAACATGTTGAAAAAGATTTTGTTGCTGGCTCTTTTCGTAGCCCCCTTGAGCCTATTTGCTCAAAAGTATGCTCAGTTTGATTACGCTAGCATTATCCAAGATATGCCGGCCTACAAAACAGCACAGACCGAACTGCAAGGCATGCAAGATAAGTTTAAGAAAGATCTTGAAGATATGCAAAAAGAATTGCAGACGAAATACGAAAAGTTCCAACAAGAGGTCAACGACAAGACCCCCGAAAATATCCGCACTCGTCGTCAGCAAGAATTAACCGAACTTAGCCAGAAGCTCGACCAAGCCAGAGCCGATGACGAAAAAGCTTTGCAAGAAGCATCTTCGCAAAAAATGCAGCCCATCATCACAAAAGTGATGGATGCTATCAATGCTGTTGCCAAAGAAGGCAATTACGTCTACATTATGGACAGCAATGCAGCCCAATCAGCCGGTATTTTCATCAATCCCGCTTTGAGCGAGAACGTAACGGCAAAGATCCGCACGAAGTTGGGCTTGTCTGCAAGCAGCGCTAAGAAGTAATTTTTTTACGCACTACCGAACTCAAATATTTTATATACATCCTCTTCCCCCTCGGGGGGAGAGGTTTTCTGCGAAATAACGAATCCTCAAGTTCTCTTTACGATGTACGCCCCCTTCAGAACGTTGCTTCTGTTGCTCCTCTCCGTTATTGGTGGTTTCAGTCTCAGCTTCAGTCCGGCTGCGGCAAAGACGGTCGCCATGCAAATGGCCGACGACAGCACAGCCATCAAAATCTGTCAGCGCGTCGACAGCTTGTTGACGCCCGAGCTCCTCACCCGTTCGCAAGTGGGCCTGCATATTTACGACCTTACGGCCGACAGCACCATCTTAGCTTTTGGTGCAGATCAACTGATGCGCCCCGCGTCCAACCAGAAAGTCATCACCGCCGTGACGGCCCTGTCACAATTAGGTACTGACTTCAACTTTCGCACCTCGCTCTATGGCGAAGGGAGCATCAACGACTCAACGCTCGAAGGCAACATCTACATCAAGGGTGGTTTCGATCCCCGTTTCGGCCACGACGACCTCTGGGCCTTGATCCACGCCTTGAATGCACGAGGCGTGCGCGCCATTGCCGGCGACGTCATTTTAGACCTCTCCCTCAAAGACTCCGCCCGTTTAGGTTGGGGCTGGTGTTGGGACGATGACAACCCGCCGCTCACCCCCTTGCTCTACAATCAGCGCGACACCTTTGCCGCAGCCCTCTCTGCCGCTTTGAAAGATGCCGGCATCAGGCTTGCCGGTAGCTTGATCGAGGGGCGCATTTCCTCCGGCGCATCGCTTTGGACCGTGCGTACCCACACGATCGATCAAGTATTGCTCCGCATGATGAAGCAGAGCGACAACCTTTATGCTGAGGCACTCTTTTATCAGTTGGCCGCCCGCAGCGGTATCGCCTACGCCGATCGCAAACAAGCCATCGCCTACATCAAAGAGTTAGTACGCTATCAAGGCCTCTCGCCCGCCGATTTCAGTTTTGCCGACGGAAGCGGCCTAAGTTTGTACAATTACGCCTCTCCTCGCTTATTGACCTCTTTCCTTCGCTACGCCTATGCCCACGAAGGCATCTTCCTGCACCTGCAACCCTCGCTTCCGCTTGCCGGCGTCGACGGCACCTTGCGCAAACGTATGACCTCCGGTCCGGCTTACGCCAACGTCTCCGCAAAGACAGGTACCTTGGAAGGCGTCAGCACCCTCTCGGGCTATTGCACAGCCCCCAACGGTCATACCCTCTGTTTTGCCATTATGAATCAAGGCATCTTGCGCCGGTCGGTAGCCCACCGCTTCCAAGATAAAGTGTGCGAAGCGATGACCGCCCCTTAAGCCTGTCCCGCCGTCGCCGCCTCC
>JABZGO010000111.1 GCA_015259305.1 Alloprevotella tannerae
CTCCAAAGCCGTAAACTCCGGAAGCAGTTGGTGAAATTGGAAGATGAAACCTATATGTTCGTTGCGAAAACGCGCCAGCGCCTTCTTGCCAAGTGCAGCCAAGTCGGTTCCATTAAAAAGAATCGAGCCCGCATCGGGACGATAAAGCGTGCCCAAGACCTGCAAAAGGGTTGTCTTTCCGGCACCACTGGGCCCCACAATGCTGATTACTTCTCGCTGCCGGACGCTTAAATCAATGCCTTTCAGCACCTCCAAATCGCCAAATGATTTGCGAATTCCTTGTAATTCAATCATAGACAAAAAGATTCTGCGGCGAAGTTACTTATTTTTCCGTTAGCCGCCCCGCTTGGGGCGCCGGTAGTTGTGCATCTTACGCTGCGAAAGCACTTATTCGGAAGATAAAATCACAATGGGTCGACATCAAAATACACATTCACACCCCGAAAAGCGGCTTGTGAAAGCAGCAGATCGCGAGCGGCGAGCAGCGAGCGGCGCACTCCGCTGACGGGATACGAAACGGGCACCTTGATCATCAAGCGCCGAATAAACTGCAACTGTACGCGGCCCACCGGCGGCCGATCGGGCCCCAACAAATGCTCGCCAAAGGCCGCACGGAGCGAAGCTGTAAATGACTCGGCCGCATGCGCCACCACCTCCTCTTGGCGATGTTTGAAGCAGACGATAATTAGCCGCACGAAGGGCGGATAATCATAGTCCTTGCGCTCGGCAAGCTGCTCGCGATACATCGCTTTGTAGTCGTGCGTGACCACTTGGTGCATCAAAGAAAGCTCCGGCTGCCGCGTTTGTAGGATTACAAGCCCCCTTTCGTCGCGCCGGCCGGCCCGGCCGGCCACCTGCGACATCAGTTGATACGCTCTTTCGTGTGCTCGGAAGTCAGGCGTGCTGAGCAGCTGGTCCGCATTGATAATACCAACTACATGAACGCGGTCGAAATCTAAACCTTTCGTCACCATCTGCGTACCTATGAGTACGTCCTTCCCACCTGCGGCGAAGTCGGCTATGATTCGCTCATAAGCCGAGCGCGTACTCGTCGTGTCTAAATCCAGGCGCGCCGTGCGGGCCTGCGGCAAAATGGCCTTTACGGCCGCTTCTACCTTCTCCGTACCCAAGCCTAAATCGAGCAATTTTTTACTGCCGCAATTGGGACACTGCGTAGGCACATCATAAGTCTTGCCGCAATAATGACAAACAAGCCGTTGCTGCCGCTGATGATAAGTCAGCGCCACATCGCAACAAGTGCAGTGGGGCGTCCAGCCGCAAGTATCGCAGACGAGCACCGGCGCATAGCCACGGCGGTTTTGAAAGAGAATGACCTGCTCACGCCTTTCGATCGCTCGCGCCATCTCGTCGATGAGTCGGGGCGCAAAGGGCGTCTTCATCAACTTCTTGCGGCGCAGTTCGCCCACATCTTCGACAAGAATCTGCGGCATTTGCAAATCGCCGAAGCGCTGATGCATCTCAACGAGCCCAAACTTCCCTTTCTGCACATTATAATAAGTCTCCACGGCCGGCGTTGCCGTGCCCAGCAACACCTTTGCGCAGCAGCGTTGCGCCAAGACGAGCGCCGTATCTCTTGCGTGGTAGCGCGGAGCCGGGTCTTGCTGTTTGTAAGATGCCTCGTGCTCTTCGTCAACGATGATTAGGCCAAGATTTTGAAAGGGCAACAACAGCGCAGAGCGCACGCCCAGAATCAGCGGAAAGGGTTCTGAAGAAAGCTGACGCAGCCACGTTTCCACGCGTTCGTTGTCGGGAAACTTTGAATGGTAAACGCCCATTTTGTCGCCAAAGACGCGACCAAGCCGCTGCATCAATTGCGTCGTCAGGGCTATTTCCGGCAAGAGGTAGAGCACTTGTTTGCCCTCGGCGAGCACATTTTTGATCAATTCGATATAGACGGCCGTCTTTCCGCTTGAGGTTACGCCGTGGAGCAAGCAAGTATCGCGTTGCGAAAAGGCAATTTTGATCTCCATAAGGGCTTGTTGTTGAAGCGAGGACAACTGAGGTTGTAAACGTTCGGGCAAGGCTTTGAAACTTTTCAATCGACCTACGGCCACGTCATATTGCTCCAAAATGCCCTTTTTACACAAAGCGGTCAAGGCCGCGCCATCATCTGCCGTTCGCTTACGGAGTTCGGCCCGACTGACTTCCATCAGCAGGGCGGCATTACGCAAATTGAGCGCGGCCGGAGCACCCGCCGCATCGAGATAAGCCAAGAGGGCACGCTGCTGTTTGGGTGCCCGTTTCAGGCTATCAAGCGTTTCATTGAGGCGGCCCTCATCGAAAAAGGCGGAGGCCAAGCGGAGGCGCACTTCGGTCTTGGGCGCAAAGCGGCGGCCCAACTGCTCTTCGACGACGACCCGGCCGCGCTCGACCAAGCGGCGTACGTGGGTGAGCACCTCCCCGCTGCCCACGATTTGCTGCAATTGCTTGATCATCATGGGCTTCGTTTCCGAAAGCGCCGCTAATATTTTTTGTGCTAAAGGCGTGGTTTGCGCCGAGCTATCACCTGCATCAAGCGGCGCTACATCGACACCCTCTGCGCGGCATACGAGCGTTTCGCTCTGCAACTTCAAGCCGGCGGGTAGCGCGGCGGTCATCACCTCGCCAAGCGTACATATATAATAGCCGGCCATCCACTGCCAGAGTTGGAGTTGGCCTTGCGTCACCACCGGCGCGCTATCGGCCACGCTGACGATTTCCTTTAATTTGAACTCGGGTCTACGCTCGTGCACTTGCAACACGATACCCGTGTACAACTTCGTTTGTAGCGGCACGACTACCCTACTCCCCGACGCGACGGTCGCGGAGAGGGCTTCCGGAATCTGATAAGTCAGCGGATCAGTCAGCTTTCGAGGCAAAATAACATCAGCATATTTCATCCACCTGCAAAGTTAAGCGTTTTTCTGCTATGAAGAAGCGCCGGCAGCCTCTCCCTTGTGCCGGATGCCCTTCAAAACCGGACATAAAAAGTGAGCATTCAAGACCAACTTGCCATTGTTCTTGAATGCTCACCACGGCCCTGCTGAAAAGTAGGACGCTATCGCTTCATCATATAGACTTGTCCGCCGCGGCTGCCTGCGCCTTGCAGGTTAACGCGCCGGTTCAAATTAGAACTATAGATGCTCCGGCGGCCGAATTCGGCTTGCGCCGGCGCGTCAAATTCTGATTCTGACGTGTCGATGATGGCACCGGCATCGCCCGTGAAGTCCATCTTAACAGCCTTACCCTGCGGTGTGGTCCAGTTGCCCTTAAACGTAATCTTATTGCCGGCTACGCTAACCGTGATCGTGCCACCACTCAGCAAGCCGTAAGCATCTGCATAACCGTCGCTCAAGGTTTCATAGAACGAACCTATGGGGTAGTATGTGCCACCGGCCTTGCGCATCGTGCCGCCGATAAACTTGCCTTCTTTATACTCGGCTCCGGCCACGGGCATCACGACATCGTAAGTGCCGGCGATCGTATTGATATCCATAGGCACTTGATATTTCGTCAGCAACACAAGACTAAGCAATTCGCCATCGCCTACGACAAAACCTTTGCTATCTACTTCGCAATTGAGAAATGCAAGCGTATAGTCACAGTATTGACTCGTGGCTTTGACATACTTGCCATTATAATTCACGGGTACGAAGTTGACATCCTCCGTCACATATTTATAGCCCGCATTCTTATCTTTGTTTACGAACGTCAGTGCGCCGTCATATACAAAGCGCACTTTTCCGTGCGTCTTCAGCGTTCCTTCCAGCACGAGATGGTAATTGCCATCGCCTCTCTCCTCAACATTCAAGACGCACGTGGTCAACGAATCTAAAAAGCCATCAACCTGACCGGCATCGTTCACTCTGTTGGTCTCAATGTATATACTCTGCTCCTTCCAAACTCCACTTTGCGCCATCGATTCTACCAATGGATAGGTACCGGCCGGTAATTTCGCGTGGTCAGCATCTTGCGAAGGCGCAGCGATCACCGTCAGTCTGATGTCGTGCTTATTAACTTCCTTGGGCAAACCGCCGGTTGTGAGTTCGCCATCGGAAAGATGGATCGTATATAATCCGGCATCCGTCGTCACAGCACCATAATATAAGTTGTAAGTATGCGTCACGTTGACATCAGCATAGTAAGAAGCGCTCTCGGTGTTGGCGAAAGTGACATCTTGAATATCATTACAGGGAATCTCTTTCGTTTCGCCTGACGTCATGCGTACTCTCATCGTCCATTTGCTTTGGGCTATTGCCGCGCTGACGCTGCATAGGACGATGGCCGTTGCGAGTAAAAACCTTTTCATGCTTTGCTTGTTTTTGTGAGTTTATAATCTGTTGTCTTGCTTTTTGGAAATTCAGCGAAGCGCCTGTGCAACACAATATCGCACTGCTGCGCGCGATGCCGGAGGGCCTATTAATAATGTATGAAGCGCAAAATTAAACTCGAGACATAGCCTAACTGAGCTTATGAGGCTTGCGCCACGGCCGGCAAGGAGAAGCACCTGATCAAGAGGGGCGAGGATTTCAGCGATCACGCCACAGCGGCTACTTTCGACCTTGCGCTGCTTTAGGGCAAAACTACAAACAAATGACGATACTGTCAAGATTATCGGGTTTAAAAACGCTAAATGAAAAGGCGTTGTTTTTTTCATTTACTATGAATCCGCCGGCATTTGGCAGACAAACAACGCTCCGGGCAAGATTACCGGCCAACTTTTTGTCAACAGGAAGCAAAGATGGCATTCGTTTGCTGCCACCAAACGATCGTTTGCTACCGGCAAACCATGGTTTGGTCTGAGCATACGATCGTTTGGCGGCAGCAAACGAAAGGAGGTATGGGCGTTGATATTATAGCGACGAATTTTGGGTAAAGAAAAACACTCCCTTGCCCTCGGCTGCACAGAAGGCAGACGATGACAAGGGAGGATAAGGCTTTAGATGGCTAAATGGTGATAGATGAAAGATCTCTGTCAGTTGAGTCAGTTGTGCGTCTATGTCGTGGCCCGATCAGTCGGGCTAAGCAATCTTAGAGAGCGGCTGCAGCACCGGAGCTTACGTCGCTTTTGGCGTCAAAATAAAGTGCCGCGAAACCTGAGCTTCGCGGCACCTTTACTTTATTTTGATTTATAACGATCCAAACCTTCTTTGAGGAATTTCACGTAGCCGTCAATGTCTTCTTTATAACTGAAGGTGTGATTCAAAGGGTTGCCTTCGTTATCTACGGGGACGTAGAGCGGCTGCTGGTTGGAACCAAATTTGTGTCGTTGCAAGTAGCTCCACTTATCGCCGACGGTGCGTAGCGTAGTAGTCTTGCCATCTTCTTGCACCTCTACGTTCTCCGGAAGCGGCGCTTTCTCGTCGACGTAGAGCGAGATGAGGACGTAATCTTTCATCAGAAGATCGCGCACTTTAGGATCGTGCCATACGGCAAGCTCCATCTTACGGCAGTTGACACAGCCGTGACCGGTGAAGTCAAGAAGTACGGGCTTGTTAACCGACTTCGCGTAAGCCATACCGGCATCATAGTCGCGGAATTTTGCCTCTACCTTAACCGGATCGAGGTTGAAATCTTGCGTAGAGATGGGCGGAGAGAAAGCGCTCACAGCCTTACACGGTGCGCCCCAAAGGCCCGGCACCATATACACGGCAAAGGCAAAGGATACGACGCCCATAAAGAAGCGCGGCACACTCGTATGATCTTCGACATCATCATGGGGGAAGCGCAACCAACCGAAGAGGTAGCAACCCAAAGCTGCGAAGAGGATGATCCACAAGCTGAGGAATACTTCGCGGTCCAGAATATGCCAGCCGTAAGCCAAATCGGCCACGGAGAGGAACTTCAAGGCGAAAGCAATCTCGACAAAACCTAAGATTACTTTGATCATATTCATCCAGCTACCGCTCTTCGGCGCTTTCTTCATCATCGTGGGGAAGAGTGCAAAGAGCGTAAACGGCAAAGCTAAAGCTAAGGCGAAGCCTACCATACCTACGGCCGGCGCCATTGCGCTACCGGTAGAGGTAGAAGCCTCAACAAGGAGGAAACCTAACTACTGAATAACAAGATACAGGACTTGCGCACAGCCTTTGAGGACTGGATTGGTCAGAATCCAGTCCTCAAAGGCTGTGCGCAAGTCCTGTATCTTGTTATTCAGTAGTTCGGTTTCCTCCTTGTTGAGGACTTTTGTTTCCTTACCACCTTCTTTAATGGTATCAAAT
>JABZGO010000112.1 GCA_015259305.1 Alloprevotella tannerae
GCTTTCAGTACTATTTTTCTGAAAAACGCAAAAGAAAAGCTGACGGCGGCCAACACGCGCCTTGCTACCGCACTGGGTATCACGAACGCTCAAGCGAGTGTATTGATGTTGACGCTGACTGCAGGTTTGTCGGCGGTGATTATAGCGCTGATCGCAGCGTGGAAAAGTTATTCAGAAGCGCAAGAAAAAGCGGCGGAGCGAACGAAAATATTGAAAGAGACTGAACAGTCTGCACATGCGCAAATCATCAAAACACGCTTCGAGATTCAGAGCACGATGCGCGAGCTGAAGAATTTTTCCGGTACAAAAAAAAAGGAAGCAAAAGTTGTTGATGAGCTGAATCAAAAATATGGTCAACAACTTGGCTATTACAAGAGTGTGCATGGTTGGTATAAGCGTTTGCAACAAGCAGGGGAGGATTATATACAAATGCTCTTTTATCAAATGCAGGTGCAGGATTTGTTGCAAAAAGCCGTTGAGGCGGACAAGGAATTGTCGACTGCGAATGATGAAATAATAAAAAATGAGAATCTCGACTTTTCGGGGCGCGCTAAGAAGCTTTGGCGAGCGGTACAGAATCATCCTCTTCAGGCGATGACGGGTCTTGTAGGTCTTACAAAAAGCTACTTCGACGATGATATTGACTTACAGCGAAATAAAACGAATGCACAGAAGAAAAAGGATGCGGCTCTAAAAGCGGCAGAACAGGCACAAGCTAAGGCTGCTGCCCTGCAGAATAAGCTCAGCAATAATGCGCCGGATAAGCCGACGTCGAACAAAAACAGATACGACCCTTCTTCAGACTTAAATTCATTGTCTGAAGCTGAAAAAGCTGCGCAACAGAAAATCAACGAGAATATCATTGCGTTGATGCAAGAGGGGTACGAGAAGCGAAAAGCTGAGGCGAAAAATCAATTCAACGAAGAACTGCAGCGAATTGATAAAGAAGAGAGGCAACGCCTGGCGCTTTATGCTAAATTGAAAAAAAATGGTGCGAAAGTCGACCCTGATGGTGTGAAAAAGATCCAAAATGAGAGCACAACCTTGAGAGAACAGGCGGCAACGCTCTATGCTAAGGCTATATCCGCTATCAATAATGAGGCGTCAAAGGAGGAACGAGATAAGAAAGAGACCTTCAGTAAAGAGGCTGAAGAGCTGATGGCGAAGTATGCAGACTTCAATGCGCGACGTTTGAATGAGGCAAAACGCTATCAGGAAGAGATACGAAAGCTGGAAGAGTGGAAATATACGACAGACGATCCGGTGGGCGTACCTGAAGCTGTAAAGGCGGCTATCAGGAAGGAAAAAGCGACTGCAATTGCTGCCGCGCAAAAAGAGGCTAAGGCGACACATATAAAGAACTTGGCGAAAATAGATTCTGACCAACTCGAAGAGCTACGTACAGGTACGAATGCGATAGCCGACCTCTTCGCAGACATGTCGCTAAAAAGCACGAAGGAGGTACTGAAAATCATAAAAGCCATGGAGCTGCTGCAAACCTATATCGCGGCAAAAAAAGACGAAAAGGGAACTGCACATATCATAGATAAAGACGGCAAAGAAGTGCAAACGATTACTCAAAAAGAGGTGATCAACTTAGGTTTCTCCGCTGAAGAATTAGCCGTTTTGGAACGGTCGCCGGAAAAATTAAAAGCGATAAGCGATACTTTTGATAAGGTGAAGAAGAGTCTTGCCGATCGCAGCCCTATCCGCTCATTCATAAAGGAGTTGGAAGATGCCTTCAAACTGTTGCATAAAGGTGGTGATAGTTTTGGGCCAGGCTTAGAAAAGTTAGGCCGCGCCATATCGGCATTTTTGCCCACTCTGCAGCGATTTGGTAATGATTTGGCCGCGATCTTGGGCAATAACTCCATGGCCGACAAGATCAATCGCACTGTGCAGGCTTTTGAGGGAGTCGGAAAGACGGCTGCCGGTGTTGGGCAAGCCTTATCAGGAGATGTCGTAGGTGGCGCCATGACAGCCATCTCCGGTATCTCAATGGTATCTAAAGCCCTGGACGGCCTTTTTGGCGCAAATTACAGTAAATACAATGCGGCAAAACGTCAATACGAAAGCTATACTTCTGTATTGTCAACAGTTATAGATAAGCAAAAAGAGCTTGTAAACAGTCTTGATTTGCAAAATGCCCTCAAAAGCTACGAGTTAGGGACGGAACTTATTCGCAAGTCGGAAGAGTCGGCACGAATTTTGGGGCGCGAACGCCTTAACGCAGGCGCTTCTGCCGGCTCACACTCAATCGGTGTAAGGCAACGTAAGAAGATTTCACAAGAAGGACAGGAACAGGCACGTCGCGCGCTCGGAGAAGATAAATACGGAAAGATTACTTCAGGCCGCATGACCGGCTTGTTCGACTTGTCAATTGAAGATTTGAAGAAACTGCGTAATGAAGCTTCAGTATTCTGGGCACAACTCGATGGCGATGTACGAAAATATCTTGAAGATATTATCAAAGCCGGAGAGTCACAAGAAGAGTTTGATAAGAAGCTCAAAGAGACGGCTACAGGCGTATCTTTTGAGAGTTTTCGCGACAACTTTATCAATACCATTGCAGATGTCACAAAGAGCGCAAAGGACGCGGCTGATACGATTTCTGTTTATATACGGAAAAAATTGATAGATAACCTTGTGGCGAAAAAATATGCAAGTCGTCTGCAGGCGCTTTACGATGATTTCGCGAATAGCAACAAAGAGGGAAATCTGTCAAAATCGAAAGTGGCGGAAATTCGCAAACTTGCAAACGACCTTGCACAAGAAATCAAGAAAGACCTTGAAGAGGTGGATAAGATTATTCCCGACATTGCAGGTGCATCTCAACGCGGTCAGTCAGATGCTTTTAAGTCACTCACGCACGATCAGGGTACGAAGCTGGAGGGAATGTTTACGGCGGGTGAGATGCATTGGGCTGCTATGGATAAAGAGTTGCAGGGTGCATCAAAAGACCGAGTACAAGTAGGCAAGACCTTACAGGAGATAGCCGAAAACTCTACCTATTTACGCTATTTACAAACAATAGATAATCGCCTCGAACGCGTCGAGCGTGATGGCATAAGGGTGCGAAATTAAATTGCAAAATATGGATGCATTAAAAGGAGTCTTTAAGATAAACGGCCGAGATCTGTGGACTGATTTTGGTATTTTCCTGGCGGAAGAACATGCCGGAGATCACAATAATTATTCCGAGATCCTGAAGCCGGCAAAAGTGAAGAAGAATGTGGCCGTTGCCTTTCGCGAAGAGCAGGGGGAGCGATATGCCAATGATCTGCAACCACGTAGTGAAGGGCGTGATGTGGAGTTGCTTTTTGCCATTACGGCACCTGATAAATCGACGTTTATACAGCGTTATAAGTCCTTTTTAACGCTGCTCAAACCACAAAATGGAGGCTGGCTATCTGTCAGTCTACCTGGACTTGGTCTCACTATGCGCATGTTTTATCTTGAATCCTCAACGCCAACACTATTAACGGCCGTCGAGGGAGAGAATTATCAAGCCTCTTTGTTAAAGGTGAAGTTTCGTGAACCGGTATCTTCTTTCTAAAAATAATATTGATTATGTTACGAATTCATACCAAAACGGGCGCAACGCGAGCGGAGATAAGCCCTTCTGACGGCTCGACAGAGACTACGCAACTACAAGGTGATGCCGTACTCTCTTTGTCATTCACAACCTTTCATTCGGTCACCTTTGATGTAAATGATTATGTCATTTTCGGCAAAAAGAAATATTGGTTATTACAGCGCTCACATCCGCGACAAATTTCTGATAGTGAATTTGTTTACAACTTGCAATTCTTCGGCATAGAGAGCCTTATAAAACGATTCCTCGTTTTGCACAAAGGCGATCCGATCTTTACGCTCACTGACTCTGTGGCTGCGCAAGTGGCTTTGATTGTAAAGAATATAAATGAAGGCATGGGCGTCACAGATTGGAAAGTTGGCGCCGTTGTTGACGCCGGCAATATCGTGATAGACTATGATACAACATATTGTGATGAGGCGCTGAAAAAAGTTGCAGAAGCAGCAAAAACAGAGTGGTGGGTAGAGGGACAAACAATCAATATCGGCCGCTGTGAAAAGGGAAATGAGATCTCCCTGGCTTATCGTGAAGGCTTACTTAACCTCGAGCCCACTTCAGCAGACGGCGTGAAATTCTATACACGCCTCTTTCCAATCGGTAGTTCACGAAATATCGTACCGGAAAAGTACAATAATAATCTGCGACTACAGCTGCCCGGCGGTAAAAAATATATTGACCACGACGTCGACAAGTATGGTGTGATTCATCATTCGGAAAAAAATGCGTTTACAGGCATTTATCCGCGCAGGATAGGTACGATATCAGAAGTGCGCTCTGAAACGCGCAAAAACGAAGCGGGAAAGCCTTTTACCGTATTTTTCTTCAAGGATAAAGATCTCCCTTTTAATCCAAACGACTATAATATAGCCAGCTTAACAAAAAAGGTGATTTTTCAGGAAGGTTCGGAGTTGGCCCTTCGCGAGTTTGAGGTGAATTTCGACAATTCCGCAAAGGAGTTTGAGATCATCACGACCTGGCCTTATGATAACGATATGCAGTTACCCGGTGGCTTGCTTGTACCAAAAATTGGCGATAAATATTGTCTTTTTGACATATCCATGCCCGCCGCATATTACACGGCCGCTGAACGCGAATTTGAAGAGGCAGTAAAAAAATATGATAAAGAACACACTATCGACGTGACTGTCTATAAGGCGAAAACTGATGAGCTGTATATTGCAGAACGTGGAATAGATGTTTCTATTGGGCAAAGAGTGCGCTTGAAAAGTCGCGTTTTCTTTCCGGATAGCGGCTCACGATTGAGCCGTATTACGCGGATTTCACGTAATGTAAACAACCCGGCATCTATGGATATCGAAATATCCGAGGCCTTATCGAAGAATGCTCTACAAAAACTCGAAGACAAGATCGCCGATGTAAATAGATACGTAAAGGAATCCACGGCGGTACTGCCTGATATTATAAGGTCGTGGGAAACAACGCCGCCAACCGATAATAACCTCTTTTCCGCGCGAATGACGCAAAAAAAACATCTGTGTAAGGATAAGCCGGATGCTACGAATTTTCGTGTAGATTTTGGCGACGGTATACAATTTGGTTCTTTGTTCGTGCCAGGAATGGCCGGCAAGGGCGGTCTTATCGATGGCGATGGCAGGGGAGAACTGCAGAGTCTGACGATACGAGAAAGTTTGATAGTTCCACAGTTACAATACAATCGTGCAGAGGTGACGAGCGGTATCAGATGGGAAACCTTCGGCTGTGGAAGATTTGAGGCCGTTGCGCCGGACATGAACGGCGGTAGTGCATACCTTCATTTGGAAGAAGGCGAAATCGGCGCGATTGCTGAAGGTGACTTGTGCATGGGGATTTGGCACGATTTTTCCGGTAATGCTACGGAAAATACGGATAACCGGAAAGGAAGTTTTACCTTGGCAGGTTTCAAAACGATTTATTTTGCAATTGAAAGTATCCCTAATCGTGACGATAAAGGCGCGGACAATTCAGATAAACATTATTTTACTTATAAATTAAGGGCCTCGGCGCAAGGGGGTAATGGTGTGCACCCATTTCCTCGTATGGCTTTTGCTGCGAGGGGAAACGTTTTAGACGATTCGCGCCGTGCCTTTCGCTATATAACCCCTGAATATTCATTACGTCTGTCCGGCGTCGATTCGTGGGAGTTTGCAGAACGCAATTATATCGAAATTTCGGGAAAGCTCGACGGTTTTAGCCTCAACGGCAAACATTTCTCAGGCCATGGTACAGTGATGAAGAATATTTACATGTACGGTAGTATCGAGCAGTTCGACAATGCTCCACTGCGTCTTGAAATCTTATCGAGTCGTGGTGAAGTCGTAGGAATTGGTTCGGAGACGCAATTAACGGCAAAAATTTATAAAGGCTTTGAAGAAGTAACAGCGAAGGTCGACGAATGGAAAGTCACGACGGACGCAGGATGGACGCCGCCGGCGACCTTTCCCCTCGTGATCAGATACGAGCACGAAATGGCGGCAATTCAGAATCTTTTACTGATTGAGATTTCTGCAAGAATGACCGATGGTGAGCGCATTAGTGGTTCTATCGCATTGAAGAAGCAGCAGCCTGGCGCGAAGGGTGATCCGGGGCAACCAGGTAAGAACGG
>JABZGO010000113.1 GCA_015259305.1 Alloprevotella tannerae
CTACCCCAACTGCCTCGCAGATTTCCGCAAGGAAATGGAAGAAAACGGTTGGGAACTCGGGCCGGACGACGAGGAACTCTATGAATTTGCGATGCACGAGCGTCAATACCGCGACTACAAGAGTGGCGAGGCGAAGAAGCGCTTCTTGGCCGACCTGCAAGCCGCTAAAGATAAAGCGATGGCCAAGGGCATGACGCCCGAAGAAGCTGCTGCTGCCAAGCACGCCAAAGCTGACGCCGTCGTAGCACCCGAAAGCGGCATCGTACTTTGGGAAATCAACGGCGATGGTGAGGCAGTGAAGAGCATCGAACCCTTCTTGGGCAAAGAATATCAAGAGGGCGACTTCTTCTGTTACATTGAGAACAACCACGGGCGCATCTTGGAGATTCCGGCTGCCTTAGGCGGAAAACTCGTAGAGATTGCCGCGAAGCAAGGAGGCCACGTGGCCAAAGGCGATGTCTTAGCTTACCTCGAAAGACCGGGTATCGCTTAAGTTCAACGCAAATACATAATATAAACAACGCCGCGCAACCGATCAAAGGCCTGCGCGGCGCTGCTATTTACAAAAGGCGGCGCCAAGGAAGTCTGCTTCCCGACGCCGCCTGCTTTATGGGGCAAGATCAGTTGCCGCGCTTAGCACTTCACGAGCGTAGCGCCATAGCCGTACTCTTGAAACGAAGCATCTTGGAAACTACATGTTTTATAGTCGCGCTTCAAGGCCGCCACGATCGCATTGCGCAAGACGCCGTTGCCCTTGCCGTGGATAAAGACCAACTTGCGGCCGCGCTCCTGCTTATGTTCTTCCATCGCCTTACGAAAGATATCCAGTTGATAATCTAAGATATCCTTTGGCTGCATGCCCGCCGTCGTTTCCAACACTTCGGCCGCGTGCAGATCAATTTCTATCACCGCATTGCGATCTGCCTTTTCCTTGCGCGCCGGCGCCTTCTGCGGGCGCTGCGGGCGGTCCAAAATAGCCTCTTTCAGCTGTTCTGCATCTACGAAGACCGTACGCACGGGTTTATCATCGCGCACTACGTCGAAGAGTAGCGCCGGTTCGTCGAAGAAGTCGTTATCTTTAAACGTATGCTGCTTATAAAATTTTGCACCCTCCAATCTGAGCGTCACGCTAAGCGGACTTTTCAGCAAAAAAGTTCGCTCCGTTTTATAAGCCAGCGCCTGTATCGTCGGCTGTTCCCATTGTTCCAGTTCGCTGCGGTCAAAAGTTTCGATGAAGCACTTCGTATTCGGCTCGATCAGTCCTTCGTGGCGCACGCTAAACGCCTTACCCTCCTGCTTGAGCAACAGATAACGCACATAATAGTTGCTATCATTCACCCAATAAGCCTCAAATTCTGACGTCTCACTGCCCGCCTCCGCAGGCAGAAATGCCAAATAGAGGTTCAGCAACTCAGCTCCGCGGCGCTCTTGGGGCTTTGCTTTGAACGTGACGGGCCGATCAGCCGGTTCCACCTCCGTCGGCGGCGCCGCCACAACCTGCGTTGGCTCGGCCGACTTCCGCGTATTTACTTTCGCAATGTTATAATCGTTTGTCTCTACTGCTATTACCTCATGGATGGGAAAGGGAATATCGAAGCCACTCTCATCCTGCACGATGACCGTCTTGTTTCCTTCAAATCCCACTACGATACCGCCTCCCACTTCATTGAGGAAGCGCACTTTATCTCCTATTTTCATACCTTGTCTGCTTAAATTCTTGGGCGAATGTACAAAAAACGGCTGATTATGACAAGAGGCAAGCTCGGCTTGCCTCCATATTCGTTGATTAACTATGCGATATCATTCAATGCGTCTCTTTCTTAATCATACCTTTCTATGTAGGTAAATTTTGCTTTTTCCTCCTCGTTGTTGCTGCGATCTGCTTTGCGTACCAATTCATCAGGAAATTGCTGCTGACCTCCAAATTGGCGATTTAAAAAAGCCAAAGGATTTTCTCGACGTTCCTGCTCCATTTTGAAAGCCTCCTCGGGCGTACAACTTACATAGTTGTTTTTAGCTAATTCAATAGGAGGAATTTCAATCGAAGCAACACCCGTGCAGTCAAAATCAAAATATCCTTGCTCATCCGTCGCGCGTAGGATCAAGCCGGGCAAGCCGCACAACTTCCAAGGCCCGTCAGATACAGGGATGTCCAAAGTAAACCACGCCCTCCACCGACGTCCGCGCAAGGAGGTCGTAGCCGCTTGACAATGATAACCGGCAATGACCGAAGCTTTTCCTTCTATTTTCCACTGTAATGCAGGAATAGGCTCACTATATTTGAACCAATCCACGTGATAAGTGGTAAACGTCAACTTCCCTTCAGAGGGGATATGCTTATATACAAAGTTGGGTTGCCCACCATCGTAAGGCGCAATGGCCTTACTCACCATATCATCAGAAACGCTCGCTCTACGATTGATGCTGTCTTGAATCTCCTGACTTTTTACAAAATAATGACTGTAAAAGCAAGAGACGCCATCAGCTTGTACGTCTAAATAACTTACATCGTGCCGAGGTGCTAAATCGGAGCTATTAGTATAGACAACTTTGTAGGTAATACGCATGGCCTTTTGCTTTTGCCCCATTGCAGACAGGGCAAAAAGCAGCAGACAACAAACGATTTTAATTCGGCAAGTGAGGGTTAGAGTTTGCATAAGTTAATGTCGTTTACCGCTTTCTTGCAAGCAAGAAGCTGCGAAACAAGAGATGCGAATAGTCAGGAGCTTGTATGCTCGCTCAAAATTAGAAAAATATCATGAAAGTACAAACGTTATCGGCAAAAAATCTATTTATCTAAGGCGAAAGTCAGGCAATGAGAGCATGCAGAGGAGGAAAACGAAGCCTCAAAAGTTGGCTCGTCGAGTTTGTTCTCACGAGAAAAAAGGTTTGTTCTCACGATAAAAAACATCGGAGGCAGATTTTGGTGGTTAAATTGGGGCGCATGGTGTATAGATTTCTTAAGCATAAAGCGTTAGGAATAAGCGAGAAGGGAAGCGAAATGAATGCGCGTAAGACGACAAAAAGAAACGGTAGAATTGGCTACAATCGAAATATTTACGCCGCGGGGCAGAAGAATAAAGAATGAAGTATGTCGAAAATATCACACAAAAAAATAGCAGCGTCACAGCAGGAAGCAGAGCGCTATAATTGGAGCAGAAGCATGCTGCAGTGGGATTTGCGGCGCAATAATTGTGCAAGCCTCTTGCAGTATCTGCACACGAAAATACGCATTTTGTAAACAACGGCATACAGTTGAGACTAATCCACGCTTAAAGTCTGACATTGTACGCGAAGAGAAAGGGGAATTAACATTATATGAGGCTATTTTTTTAATATAAACGCCGTATACGGTTGTCATTTTGTACTTTTGTCGGAGTTTTTGGGAGAGGGGACATCCGGTGCCTGACTTACGCGACCGGAAGCTTGTAAAAAAACAGTCCTTACTCCACTTTAGAATATATTGATAAAAACATATTTAAATGAGAGTTAGATTTTTAAAGGCAGCAGTCGCAGTTTTATGCTTATTTTGTGCTACTCCGTCTGCCGCACAGTTTAACATTGGAAAAGCAGCAACAGGCGCGGTGAAAGCAGGGCGGGCCTTAACCCTCACGGATGCCGAAATGGCCAACTATGTAAAGGAGTACATCCGGTGGATGGACGAACACAATCAAGTTTGTCCGGAAGACAATCCGTACACAATCCGCTTGCGGAAGTTAACACAAGGCCTGACGAGCGTAGAAGGTATACCCCTCAACTTCAAAGTTTATTACGTGACAGACGTTAACGCATTCGCCTGCCCCGATGGTAGCATCCGCGTGTTTTCTTCTTTGATGGACGTGATGTCAGACGATCAATTGCTCGGCGTAATCGGGCACGAGATTGGCCACGTTGCCCACAAAGATTCCAAGAAGCGTTTCCGCACGGCGCTGCTTACGTCGGCTCTGAAAGATGGAATAGCCGCAACAAGCGGAAAAGCGAGCGCGCTCAGCGAATCGCAACTCGGCGACCTCGGCCAAGCCTTGCTTAACGCTTCTTATTCAAAGAAGCAAGAGAGCAAAGCTGATGAGTATGGCTACGAATTCTTGAAAGAGAACGGCAAAAACCCGTGGGCTATCGCTCTTTCCTTTGAGCGCCTCAAGCAATTGGAGGAAGACGCCGGCTATAAGCAAGATAGCAAGTGGCAACAGATGTTTTCATCGCACCCTAACCTTGACAAGCGCATCAAAAAGATGAGTCGCATGGCCAAGGACGATGGCTTTGAGAAGCCTGTGCAAGTGATTCCGCCAAAGCCCGTGATCGTGAAGAAAGAAGAGCCGATTGTGGATACTCAGACATCTGTTCAGCAAACTGATAAACCGCAACAGCGCCAGCGCGTTCGTGTTACGAGCAATAAGCGCACACACGCTAAGCGCACTCATGCACGTCCGGCTCATAAGAAGTCAGCACCGGCAGGACGCCGTCTGTATAGCAAGCAGACGCGCAGATAAGCGAAGAACTTGCAATATTGAGATAATTATAGCACAAAGCGGAGACTCACGGGTCTTCGCTTTGTTGTATGTGATAAGAAGTAGGATAAAGGGGCGAATTTGTAGGGAAATAATCGTAAATTCGCTGATCGGAAGCGTGCGGCTGAGGTCCTGAAGCTATTTAAGATAAAGGCTCACTCGCCGCAGGCGGAGGTTCAAGAAGCTGCCTTGTTGCACCGACCGCGGGCAAGAAGCCTTCGATCGCAAGAAGCGGGCTGCAGGCGGTGTCGGGCGAGCTTTTGGTTTCACGAAGATAACAACGGAGATATGCTGATCAAATCTCGCGGCATCGTATTGCATACTTTGAAATATAACGATACGGGCTGCATCGTCGACATACTGACGCGCGAAGAAGGTTTTCAATCTTTCTTCGTTCGCATCTCGCGCGGCAAACGCGGGGGCTTGAAGTCGGCCTTTTTTCAGCCGCTGACGGCCGTTGATATCGAATGGAACCATAAGCCTACGTCAAACCTGCAAACGCTGCGAAGCGTTAGTCCGCACCCGATGCCGGGTTTAGAGCGCCCCGAGAAAATCACGCTGGCGCTGTTTCTTGCCGAATTTTTACGCACGGCTTTGCGTAGCGGGCCCATTGCCGCGCCGCTTTTCGACTATACTTGGGATTCGATCGAATGGCTCAACTTGAGTGAGCAGCATTTCAGTAATTTCCACCTCGTATTCCTCTTGCGTATGACGCATTTCTTGGGTTTCTACCCCAATCTTGCGAACTACGCCGATGGCATGTATTTCGATTTGGAGAATAGTTCGTTCGTGGCGCATCAACCCTTGCATTCGCATTATCTTGACCCGACAGACGCCGCTTTTCTTCCGACGCTGATGCGTATGCAACCGGCTACGATGCATTTGTTTAAATTTTCCGGCGCTCGGCGCACGCGCTTGCTGCGCTTCATCGTGAGCTATTATCAGCTACATCTGCCTGCTTTTGGCGAATTAAAGTCGCTGAACGTTTTGGAAACCGTCTTTCAGGATTAGATTTTGCACATGGCGCGTGGGAAGTAGGGCATTCAATTTATAAAACGGATGGTTGGCCGCCTCAACCCTTACCTTGTGCGCCGACAAAGCAGCGGGCATACTCCTTATATAATATAGCGCCATCCGCTCCTTGATTCTTTTGGAGCGGATGGCGTAATTCGTTTGCAACTCAAGCGGAGGTTAGTCTTCCGGAAAGGGCAATTGAGGGCCTGGATCGGGCAAAAGATGAAACGAACGGCGATGATAAGGCGTCAAGCCGTGTAGCTCGATCCCGCGGCGGTGTTCGCGCGTCGGGTATCCCGCATTATGATCCCAGCCATACCAAGGATACTGCTCGTGCAAACGGCGCATCTCGTCGTCGCGAAAAGTTTTGGCCAAAATACTTGCGGCCGCGATGGACAAATATTTGGCATCGCCTTTCACAATCGTGGCAAAAGGCGTCGAACCATAAGGCTTAAAGCGATTGCCATCGACCAAAATAAAGGCGGGCCGCACTTTTAATCCGTCTAAAGCGCGATGCATGGCCAAAATGGAGGCGTTAAGGATGTTGATTTCATCGATTTCGGACGCCGAAACCGTACCTACCGACCACGCAACGGCATCTCGCAGAATCTCTTCACGCAAACGATAGCGCCGAGCGGGCGAGAGTTGCTTCGAATCATTGAG
>JABZGO010000114.1 GCA_015259305.1 Alloprevotella tannerae
GCATTAAAAACGTTGGCTCTTAATCTATTTCGGGCGTGTTCCATATAAGTGCCAACCCCTAATTGCTCTGTGCCGGTCGCTTCATTGAGCCAGTATTGCCCTTGAATATCATACGTTTCGTGCTCTTGGGTCGAAAAAGATGAGAGCTGCAAGGCCAGATAGCTTTCCGGCGTAAAATGACGTGTGACCGACAAAGCCCCAAAGAACGTTCGGAAATAATCTTTTTCCTCTCCATCAAAGTAGACCTTAAACTTCTTTGCGTCGTTCATCGTTCCAAAGTTTGTTTCGCGGTCTTTTGGCTTAAAGTTGTAATGATTGTCAGAGATATTGCCCAATATATCTATCGTCCATCTTCTGTTGGGCGACCAAGAAAGATAGGCCTGATAATCCAAAAAGTTGGGGTTATACTCACCGGTAGTCTCTAAAGAGCCCAACAAGTAGCGTGTCGTCTTATAGCGGAGCGAGGTCATAAGGCTGAACTTTGAATTGCCGCCGCCTAAGTAGATGCCACCACCCAGCATACTCCCGTTTACGCGTCCTTCAAAACCTGTCGGGCGCTTATAAGTAATGTCTAAAACGGAAGACATCTTGTCTCCATATCTTGCTTCAAAGCCTCCTGATGAGAAGCCTATCTTTTCGACCATATCTGAATTGATCACGCTGAGGCCTTCTTGCTGACCGGAGCGCACAAGCATTGGGCGGAAAATTTCTAAGCCGTTCAAATAGACGACATTCTCGTCAAAACTACCGCCGCGGACGTTATATTGAGAAGACAACTCATTATGCGTAGAGACGCCGGCTTGCGTGGCGATGATTTCCTCTACGCCGTTTCCTGTCGTAGACGGCATCGTGGTCTGGTCTGTCAATTTAATACGTTGCTCTGTTGTAGTTTGCTTTGCTTGACCTATGACTACAGCCGTATTGAGCGTATTTCCGTATGCCGGCAATACGATATCCAGCCGAATGGAATCGCCCGGATTGCGAAGCAGACGCTTTCGCGTTTCATAACCTATCTGTGAATACACGACTACTACGGAGTCGCGCGAAGTACAATAGAGCGTATATTCACCCTTTAAGTTGGTTGAAGTCAGAATGCTTGTTCCTAGAATGCGAACGTTGGCCAACTCTAGAGGTTGTCCGTCATCATCTTTGACAAGGCCGAAAATCTTCGTCCGTTGAGCTGATGAAGAGATGGCAAGGAGCAAGAAAAATATGCTGAGAATGTAACGTTGCTTCATACTATTTCTAAAACGGCAGAGTGGGGGCTATATTGTGTAAACCCCTGTTGAAGTTATCTTTGAGCACAGCCCGATTATTACGTGTCTGTTCTGATATGCCATAGCTCTTGTTCTTATTCTTTTAATCCTTATTTTCGTGAACCGATGCTCCCATCATATTTTCACCTCTTTATGTGGCTCTTTTCAATTCACAATGATGGGCTCCGCATAGACAATGAATGAGGAACAACCTCTAAAATCCGTTTTTTTATTGTCCATTATTTGACGATCAGCGGCTGAAGTCTTGCCTTGCTTTATTTTCATCGTGAACGTAAACTTGTACTGTCGTGAAGGGACGTTTGTACTATCGTGAAAGGACAACTGTCCTATCGTGATGGTAGCCGTAAAATTCCGAGCAGCGTAGCCGGGACTTGGGACTTATCGTCGTGGAATGCTAAAGACTCGCATTGAAATCAGAGGAGACAAACTTCCGAATACTTGCCATTATTTGGCTTTGGCCGGAAAGTGCTGCGTGATAGCTTGCTCTCTGTGTTGTAAAATGATCTCTATGCCAAATTTTTCTGAAAGATGTTCAGCCAAATGCTGGGCGCTATATACGCTACGATGTTGTCCGCCTGTGCAACCGAAAGAGAACATAAGCGCGGTGAAGCCGCGGTCTAAATAACGCTGTACGTGGAAGTCGGCCAACGCATATACGTGTTGCAGAAAGGGTAATATTTCGCCGTTAGTTTCCAGAAATCGGATGATGGGAGCATCAAGTCCTGTCAGCTTTTTGTAGGGTTCATAGCGTCCCGGGTTGTGCGTGCTGCGGCAATCGAAGACATAGCCGCCTCCGTTTCCGCTGGTATCTTCCGGTATGCCTTTCTTGTAGCTAAAACTAAAGATGCGCACGACCAGTGTGGAGTCTTGGTCCTTAGCAGTCAACTGTTTTGCAGATTCCGGCGAGGGCTTGGGGAGTTGGAATTGGGGCAGTTGTACCAACTTTTCCAATGTTTGTGATAAATAAGGGTAAGCATTGGCTACACCTTTTTGCAAGGCTTCGCGGAGATTTGCGATGGCCAATGGAATACTTGCAAGAAAGTGGGGTTTATGTTCTACATAGCCTCGCAAGCCATAAGCACCCAATACTTGAAGTGTACGAAAGAAGACAAAAAGATCCAGACGTTGCAGGAATTTTTGCCTATCAATGTCGGTGATTTCCTCAAGTGCACTTAAATATTCTTCCAATAAAATCGTTCGCAAATCAGATCCATAGTGGGCTGAGGCTTGCCATAAGAATGAGGCAACGTCGTATTCTAAAGGCCCTTCGCGTCCACCTTGATAGTCGATGAAGTAAGGCTCTCCATCTACTAACATAATGTTGCGAGCTTGAAAGTCGCGGTAAAGGAAACCTACCTTCTCGTTGTTATTTAAGTCAGATGCGAATTGTTGTAAATCAGCTTCTAATTGTATTTCGTCAAAAGGAAGACCTACTACTTTAAGAAAGCAATACTTGAAATAATTAAGATCAAACATCGCCGCATTAACATCAAAACGAGTAGGAGGGAGTAGGCGTTCCGTATTTAGATCGGCTATGCCCTTTACCTGAAAAGCGGGCAATAGGCGGATGGCCTTCTTCAGCAGTTCTATGTGATTGGCTGTATAACCTGTTTGACTTTCTCGGCCCATACGAAGAGCGTCGAAAAGTGACATGCTTCCGAGGTCTGTTTGTAAATAACTCATTCGGTCTTCAGATACGGCTAAGATTTTTGGAACGGGCAAGGACTTTTCCGTAAAATGCTGCGTCAGGTAGATGAAACTCTCATTTTCTTTTCGCGATTCGCCGATTACGCCGATGCAGCTTTGGGTATCTTGACCTACTAATCGGAAATATTGGCGGTTACTGCCTGATCCGGTTAATGGCATGATCGTCTTAAGCGGCGCGGCGAAGCATTGGCTGTATAATTGTTGAAGTATGGTTGTATTTTCAGAAAACATAAGGGGAGGGGATAAAGCGTTATGACTCTTTTATTGGGTGCTGTTGGCCAAATTCATTAAATGGACAGCCACCAAGGCGGCCGTCTCTGTGCGTAGGCGGCTGTTGCCTAACGATACGGGGATAAATCCTGCTGCCATAGCGGCTTCTACTTCTCGCATACTGAAATCGCCTTCCGGGCCAATAAGCACTTGGGCAGACTCTTCGCCTTTGAGTAGTTGGCCAAGAAAGGCGGAAGAATGTATAGAAGTGCTTGCGCTTGTTGGACTTGAATCGGCGTCGCAGATATTTTTCATATTATAGCAATGGGCTATGTATCTCTTACCTTCAAATGGACGATTGATGAAAGCATTGAACGTCATCATCTCGGGAATTTGAGGCAAAATAGCTTTATGGCTTTGCTTCATTGCACTGATAGCTATGCGATTCATTCGCTCAATCTTGATTTGCTTGCGCTCTGAAAACTCGCAGGCGACGAAATTTATTTGATCGACACCAATTTCTGTGGTTTTTTCTACAAACCATTCCATCCTATCCAAGTGCTTTGTGGGCGCAACGGCAATCTCTAATTTGTTTTTCCACAATGGGCGTGCGCTCTTCTTGGATAATAGCTGGACGCTACAATGCTTATTGGTAACCAAGGAGAGTGCAGCTTTGTAAAAAGAGCCTTTCCCGTCAGTGATGATAATCTCTTCGCCCTCTTTCATGCGTAACACTTTGGTGATGTGTTGCGCTTCGTCGTGCGGGAGTTCTTTGTTTGTCGTTATATCGGGTGCGTAAAAAACGTGAATCTCTTTCATTCTTTTGCTGTTGTTCGGCGTTGGATCTCTTTTTTGATTTGATCGGCAACCTCATATTCTTCATTTTGGACGGCTTGCTCTAATGCTTCTTGCAAGACTTGCAGGTTCATAGAGGAGAGGGGGAATTTAATTACGCCTTCTTTCTGATTGCTATTGACTAAGAATTTTAAATCTCTCTTGTCGATATATATAGGCTTGTGTTGCCCGATGGCAACAGCTAGACCTTCTGTAATAGAAACGCCGACAGAATGAAGAAGTCCTTCTTGAAGAAAAAATAAATGCGCCGTAAGTGTACTCTCTGGGCTTACTCTAAATAAAAGATGCTGGAGTTGGAAGTTGAAAGTTCCACCCAATGAAGATATTAAACCGCCTGTAAAAGAGAAGTTGGTACGAAGTCCGCTTGCTATAATGTCTTTTTCTTCTTTACTGATTAAGGTTGGTACGAGATTATTTCCGCCCTTTTCTTTAAATAATAAAATATAGGCGCTTTTTAATGTTGCTCCTTGGGTTATACCTTGTGCTTGAAGTTCGATAAAATCTGGATCCATCTTCATCAATTCTTTTTGCAAAGATAGGCAGAGAAGATTAAAAAGGGGAAATCCACATTACATATTATAGAGTGGAGAACAAAAAAAGCAGTTTGCACAGAACTCTGTGCAAACTGCTTTGTCTATAATGAGTAAAATTACCCTTCTTAATTATTCAGCGCGCAGTGTGAAACGGCAGAATGCTACAGCAGTCAAATCTTTATCTGCTTGCTGCAGATATTGACGAACCGTAATCTTACTGTCTTGGATGAAATCTTGGTTGAGAAGCGTTGCTTCTTTATAGAAAGCGTTCATACGGCCTTCTGCAATGCGCTCTACAAGATTTTCTGGCTTACCTTCTTCACGCGTTTTCTCGATGGCAATCTTAAACTCCTCGGCGCGGATTTCCTCAGGAACATCGTCCTTATCCACACTTACAGGATTCATTGCTGCGATCTGCATCGTCAATGCGTGACCTTGCTCTTCAGCAGCCTTGTTAAGTTGTACCATCGTGCAAAGAATGTTCTTCGCTTGGTGATTGTAGGTATAAATGTGCTCTCCTTCTAAAACGAAGTAGCCGTCAAGCTCCATTTTTTCACCCGTTATACCAGACTGATTGGTTACGGCGTCTTTTACTGTTCCCTTATCATTCAATTGCAATGCCTCAACTTCTTCAAGGCTCTTGCATTTGTTAGCAACAGCAAGATCTAAGATGCTTTGCGTAAGTGCGATGAAATCTTTGTTAGCTGCTACAAAGTCTGTTTCGCATTTCAAAGCAATTATTGCTCCGAAGCCTTCTACGGCTTTAACTAACACGCAACCATTAGAAGCTTCGCGATCAGAGCGCTTTGCTGCAATCGCTTGGCCGCGTTTGCGGATGATTTCAACAGCCGTGTCCATATCGCCATTAGCTTCAGCTAAGGCTTTCTTGCAATCACCAAGGCCTGCTCCGGTCAAGGTGCGTAGTTTCTTGATGTCTTCAATTGTTACTTCCATGAGTAAATCAATAATTGAGGATTATAATTGTGGATTATTCCGCTTTAGGCGCTTCCTCCGCTTCTGGTGTAGTTGCAGATTCTGCTTCTACGCCTTCTTCATTTTTCTCTTTACGGGCGCGAGTAGTGCGTTTGCGGGGAGCTTTCTCTTCAACTTCTTTCGCTTCCTGGTCTACTTTTTCTGCTTTACGCTCTTCTAAGCCTTCGGCGATAGCTGCGCAGCAAGCGTCAAGGATTACTTCAATGCTTTGCTTTGCATCATCGTTTGCTGGAATAACGTGATCAACAGAATTCGGATCAGAGTTAGTATCAACAATGCCGAAGACAGGAATATCCAAACGATGTGCCTCTTTTACTGCGATGTGCTCTTTCATTACGTCTACAATGAAGAGAGCTGCAGGAAGACGCGTCAAGTCTGCGATAGAACCAAAGTTCTTTTCGAGTTTAGCACGTTGGCGAGAGATTTGGAGGATTTCACGCTTGGAGAGGTTAGAGAAAGTTCCATCGGCAGTAAGCTTGTCGATGTTGGCCATTTTCTTAACCGCCTTGCGGATTGTCGGGAAGTTGGTAAGCATACCGCCCGGCCAACGTTCCGTAACATAAGGCATATTTACTGCAGCTGCTTTCTCAGCAAC
>JABZGO010000115.1 GCA_015259305.1 Alloprevotella tannerae
TCCGAGTAACAAATGAATGTTGCTCGGAGATGATTTGTTAGAGTATTACTACTTATCGTAATGAGTCAGAGCTTTGAACTTATTCTTCAATCGTGCGTCCTGTGATACCACGTTTAGAAGAATTGATGAAACTAACGATATAGTCGATTTCTTCGCTTTGCGGTATTTGCTCTTTAATGCGAATTAGCGCGTCTTCTAAACTAACGGTTGTCGAATAGATTAAGCGGTAAGCATTAGCAATATGACGCAAGATGCGATCAGATTCCTTCTGTTGGTGTAGAACGGTACTATTAACACCATGATAGGTGGCTGGATTTCCACCTAAAATGATGTAGGGTGGAATATCTCTGTGTACGCGGCAGCCGCTTTGAACAAGTGCATACCGGCCAATGTGCACACGATGCTGAATCAGGGCATTACTACTCAAAATAACGGAGTCATCTAAAATGCAATCACCGGAAACTTGCGCATGAATTCCTAACACGCTGTCATTACCAATGTGTACATCATGACAAACGTGAACACCATCCATTAAGAAGTTATTGTCGCCAATAATTGTTGCTGAATTTTCATCTAAACTTCCAGCAATGACAACATTTTCTCGGATGCGGTTGTTGTCGCCAATAACAACTTTGGTGCGATGGCCGACTTTAAAGCGAAAACTTTGAGGTACGGCACCGACAACGGCATTTTGATAAATGTAATTTTGCTTACCTATCACGACACCCTCTAAGATTGTTGCGTGAGACATCACAACAGAATTGTCGCCAATCACAACATCCTTATCAATAAAGGCGAAAGGGTAGATCTTTACATTGTTGCCAATCTTTGCAGATGGATCAACGAAGGCCAAGGGGCTGATTTGATTATCCATACTATTTTATTTTCTACCGCCGCCAAGGGCTTGGTACAAACTGATTACGGCTTGGGCACGATCAAAATTGTCAGAGATCAAATTAAGTTGTGCTTGCAGCAGGCCTTGCTGTGCCGTAAGCGTTTCCAAGTAACTTACGCGGTTGTCATGTTTGAAAATGAGGTTTGTTGTCTCGACGGACTTCTGTAGTTCTTCAACTAATTTAGTACGCTGTTGAATCTTAAGTAGCGATGTTTGATAATTTGCCAAAGCATTGCTCACTTCATTGCCTGCATTAAGTAGCTTTTGCTCAAAATTAAGCTGTGCTGCTTCTACCTCGGCCTTTGCTATTTTAAGATTTGCACGAAGTTGGCCTCGTGCAAAAAGCGGCTGAACGACAGATCCAACAAAGTTGGCTACCCACATCCCGTGATTTGTAATCATACCTAAGTTGTTTGTCCATCCGCCGGTACCATTAATGGTAATATTAGGATAGAAAGCCGAATAAGCTTTATTTACGCCATAAAAGCAAGAGGCTAATTTATATTCAGCCGCACGAACATCTGGTCGATTTGCCAAAAGCTGGGCTGGAACACCGGCAGAAAGTACACTGGGGAACGATAAGTCTTGGATAGCACCGCGCTCTATGGGGTGGGGCGCTTCGTGGAGCAAAGCGCAAAGCGAGTTTTCTGTTTTTCGGATCTGACTTTCCAATGTCGGAATTGTTGTGAGAATGGACAAACGATTTGCCTTAGTTTGTGAAACTGCTGCTGCATTCGTCATTCCGGCTTGCATCATAACCTCCATAGCTTCGACATTCTTATCCCATAATGCGGCCGTTGATTTAGTTGTTTGCAATTGTGCGTCCAACATTTCCAACGTATAATACAGATTGGCTGTAGAAGCGATTAAAGCAGTCTGTATGGATTGACGAGCTGCCTTAGCCGCTAAAACGCCATATTCAGATTGTTTTTTCGCATTGCGCAATGAGCCAAAAGCATCTATTTGCCAACTGGCTTGTAGCGGTATATTGTAGGTTTTGGAAGTAGTTCCGCCCTCTACAATAGAGATCGTTCCAGAAGGTGAGAAGGACAACGAAGGGAAGAAAGCCAGTCGACTTACTTGAAGTCCTGCTTCTGCCTTTTGAATGGTTAAATCTGCTGTACGAAGATCCACATTCTTTTCTAAAACCAAGCGAATCAGGCTTTGTAAATGAGGATCTGAGAAGACATCAGGCCAAGAAAGGTTGCCAAAATTAATGGTGTCTCCTTTCAATGCTTGGTCTACAGTGGTTGTATCTCTATAGAGTTGCTCCATTTGAACGTCCAATTTTGGACGTTCGTAGTTGGAGTAGATGCGACAGGAGCTTAAGCTAACTCCCAACAAGACTATATATATGAACTTTTTCATACTTCTATTTTCTTACATATTGTTCAATATCTGGTTCTGCTTCAGTTGAAGCTGTATCATCCCACTTTAAAGGTGTGATTTTCTCTTGAAGATATTCAAAGGCGACAAATAGAGCCGGAACAATGAATATTTGACATATCATACCAATCAACATACCGCCAATGGCTGTTGTACCTAAAGACCTATTGCCATTTGCTCCAACACCAAATGAGAACATCATCGGCAACAGACCAACGATCATTGCTAAAGAGGTCATTAAGATCGGGCGCAAACGAGCGCCTGCACCTAAGACTGCTGCCCAAGTAATACTCATGCCCATCTTACGACGATCTAAAGCAAACTCTGTGATCAAAATCGCATTTTTAGCTAACAAACCAATCAACATAATCAAGGCAATTTGCGTGTATATGTTATTTGATGCAGCCCCAAATATTGGAATGATCGAATTGAATCCACCCATCATTTGAATGAATAAGAAAGACCCTGCAAGACCGAAAGGCACGGATAACAATACCGCCATTGGCAATAAATAACTCTCATATTGAGCAGAAAGAAGCAGATAGATAAATACGAAGCATAGCAAGAATACGATAGCTGTTGTAGACCCACTGCTAGATTGCTCTTCACGGCTCAATCCCGAATACTCAAAGCTATAGCCTAAGGGTAGATATTTATCTGCAGTTTCTTGAATAGCCTGCAAAGCTTGCCCTGATGTATAACCATCAGCAGGATTGCCATTAACACTAATGGATGTATACATATTAAAGCGGCTGATGTTATCTGGGCCGTAGATGCGCTTTAATGTTACAAACTGCGTGATTGGTGCCATTTCAGACCCGTTACGCACCATCACGCTTTTAAGCGTTTCTATATTAACTCGTTTATTAGGAGCTGCTTGGATCATTACACGATACAGCTTTCCAAACCGGTTAAAATTAGAAGCGTAAAGGCCACCATAATATCCTTGTAATGTCGTGAGAATTGCGCTTGGAGATAATCCAGCCTTCAGGCATTGGGCTTCGTCAATCTCAACCATGTATTGAGGGAAACTTGGATTAAATGTCGTCTGAGCTGATTGGATCTCTGGGCGCTTCTGCAACTCTGCAAGGAACTCCTGAGAGACTTGGTAAAACTTATCCAAGCTTCCACCAGTTCTATCTTGTAAGTTAAACGAAAAACCATTAGATACGCCATATCCCATAATCATAGGAGGCTGGAAAAAGAGTACTTGAGCATTCTTAAACACATCCAACGACTTCAATAGTAATTGAACTGCAACAATAGTTGAGCCTTGCTTTAGAGATCGCTCTTCCCAAGGCTTTAATTTTACAATGAAGGAACCATAGCTAGGACCTTGCCCACCTATAAAACTATAACCAGAAATCATCGTACTGGTTTCAACAGCCGGTGATGAGCGCACTAAGCTATCAATTTCAGCCAATACTTGTTCTGTGCGATCTTGAGATGTTCCCGGCGGAAGTGTTACAACACCCATAATAGTTCCTGTATCCTCAGAAGGAATCATAGCGTTAGGAGTAGCTCTCATTAAAAATATAAGTAGCGTTATTCCTACAGCGACTGCACCAAAAGCAATAACAGGTTTGTGAATAAAGAAAAGTACGCGCTTTTTATACTTACCTAATAAGGCGTCGTAATGAGCATTAAAACTTTTATGAAAACGACTTATGAAAGTCGATTTCGGTTGTTTATCTTCATTCTTTGGCTTTAAAAAAATTGCACAAAGAGCAGGGGATAGGGTCAAGGCATTTAAAGCTGAAAAGCCAATAGCAATGGCCATTGTAATACCAAATTGTCTATAAAAGATACCAGATGTTCCGGATATAAAGCTAACCGGAATAAATACAGCCATCATTACAAGTGTAATAGAAACAATTGCTCCGCCTAGTTCTCTCATCGCATCGATAGAAGCTTTGCGAGAAGATTTGTAACCTTGATCCAATTTGGCGTGAACACCTTCGACAACAACAATCGCATCATCGACAACAATAGCAATAGCTAAAACAAGCGCATTAAGTGTTAGAAGGTTTATACTAAATCCTATAAGATATAGAACGAAGAACGTTCCAATCAATGCAACAGGAATAGCTATTGTAGGGATGAGCGTAGAACGCAAGTCTTGTAAGAATATGTAGACTACAAAAAAAACCAAGATAAATGCTTCAAACAAAGTCTTGATAACCTCCTCTATTGAAGCAAACAAGAAATCGTTTACATTTTGCGAAACGACTATTTTTATACCCGAGGGTAGGGATTTTTGGCTTTCTTCTAAAGTCTTTTGGATATTTTGAACAGTTTCGGTCGCATTTGTGCCTGCCATCTGGAATACAATACACGTCACAGAATTGTGCCCATTAACTTTTCCAGAGAAAGAATAAGTTGAACGACCTAATTCAACACGTGCAACATCCTTAACACGTAAAACCTCTCCATTTGGAAGAGCCTTAATAATCATGTTTTCAAACTCGCCTTCTGTAGAAAGACGCCCTTTATAACGAAGCGTATACATAAAGGTTTGATTTTCGCGCTCTCCAACTGTACCTGGGGCTGCTTCTATATTTTGTTGCGCTAATACGCCAGTGATATCAGTAGGCATTAGATGGTGTAAAGCCATTTTAGCCGGATCCAGCCAAATGCGCATAGAGTAATCTGCGCCGATAACCATTGCTTCACCGACGCCTTGTACACGTTGAACTTGAGGGATTACATTAATTTTAGCATAATTCTCGAGAAATTGTTGGTCATACTTTCCAGACTCATCTGCAAGAGAAAAGACCATAAGCATAGAGCTTTGGCGTTTTTGAGTAATGACACCTACTTTTGTTACTTCTGCAGGCAGAAGACCTTGTGCCTTATTGACGCAGTTTTGTACATTTACAGCAGCCATATCAGGATCAGTACCTTGTTTAAAGGTTATTGATATAGTGGCTGTACCCGTATTTGTAGCTGAAGACGTCATATAGTCTAATCCTTCAACGCCATTAATCTGTTCCTCTAGTGGAATAATTACAGAGTTGAGTACAGTCTGCGCATTGGCTCCCATATATGAGGTTGAAACACTCACCGTCGGCGGAGCAATACTTGGATATTGAGTAATCGGCAAAGAAATCAAACCTATTGCACCCAAAAGAACAATTAGGATAGAAATCACTGTAGAGAGAACAGGCCGATTAATGAAGTTATCTAATTTCATATGAAATCGATTTGAATGTTGAGTTTTCCCGTTTTTATATAGTTATTTCTCACCTGGCATTTTTCCATCTTTGATGTCTTGCTTTGCCTTAGCCAGGTTTTTTGCTGCTTGAGCTGCTGTAATGGGCTTGATCTTCTGACCATTTTTAAGATTCTGAACGCCTTCAATTACAATTTTATCTCCAGAAGTTAAACCAGATGTAACAACATAAACTTTACCATTATTTTGTTCTTCCACCTTAATTTCTTTGCTTGTGACCTCATTGTTTGCATTTACAATGTATACAAACTTTTTATCTTGTATTTCAATCGTAGCGCTTTGTGGAACTAAAATAGCATTATGTGCGCGAATAGGCATTTGTATCGTTGCAGTCCCCCCGCTTCTCAGCAGACCTTGTTGATTACTAAAAGTGGCCCTCATACTTACAGCCCCTGTAGTTTGATCAATGATTCCACTAACTGCATCAATTTTTCCCTGTGTCTGGTAGAGAGTACCATCAGCCAACAATAGTGAAACGGAAGGGAAAAGTTTAATCGCTTCAGCTATACCGCCATTAGAAATTCTCGACATTTCCAGCAATTGCTTCTCTGTAATTGAGAAATACACATGAACTTGCGAAATATCTGAAACAGTAGTAAAAGGTGTTGAC
>JABZGO010000116.1:0-5841 GCA_015259305.1 Alloprevotella tannerae
GACCATTGTCGCAGTCTTGCGTCAGCCAATCTGTATGATAGCCAGAGTGGTGGCAAACAGCAATAACATCGTCTTTATATTTTGGTTCACTCAATACTTCATGCAAATAATTGGATACACGTGGGCAGTTGGGGCACTGCTCTGTCGTAAATTCCTCAACAAGTACTTTATGCTTAAAAGAATAAGAGGGTACCTGCATATTGTTGGCATCGTTTTCATCCGTACCATTTTTTAATGCAGAGATCTTGATATTAATAGGCTGTTTAATGCCGGCATCACTCACGTCCGGAATACTGTAAGTTACTTCAGTAGAGCCATTGGAAGCAAGAGCATTATCAAACTGATTGCTTACTTGCAAGCTACCATCTGGAAGACTTGTAGATAAAGTGAAACCTTGTATTGTCTTTACTGCATAATTGCGTACTTTGGCTGTGATCTTAATAGTGTTGGAGGCCAACTCTGGTACTGCAACAGCTGAAACAAGACCTAAATCATATTGAGGAAGCTTGTCGCCCTCAAATACAGCTTCGAGGCTTAAAGCACCTTCAGCAGATTTATCCTGCCAGGAAGATGTGGATCCTAGTCGTATCCAAAAAGCATCTTTTTGTGGCTCTTCGATAACGGCTGTCGCTTTAGTTTTGTCGCGTTGTTTAAAGGAATAACCGATATAAATCCCTTCCTCACTCTTTATTTCATATGGTTGGTCAAGCTGGATTTTGTTCCATCCGCGTATGATTTTAGGATTATCTTCTTTAGATAAGCTCTTTTCTACAAGATTTGGTCCGGTTAAAGAGGTCCGAATCCAGACACGAATGCTGTCAATGTTCACTTTGCTGGCAAGGCCTGCATCAATTTCCATAATTCGACTCCCTTTATACATTTTTATTTTTGTGGGAGGTAAATAAATGGCTGCATCGACCCAAGTTTTTCCGGACGCTTCATAGTTGCTTTGCGTCGCAACTTGCCCATAACTATAGCCTACATTTAGCCTGTCTTGTGAACTCACGCTTTGCATGGCCAATAGGGCCAGCATTGAAAGTACGAATCTTCTCATTATCGCGTATTTAAAGTTAGATATGTTTGGTTATTGATCATTGCTTGTTTATCTACATCTATTGTTGGAATATCGAACGTTCGGGACATCGCCAATAAGCAGGTCTCCTGCGGATCAGCCTAAAAGTAGGCGAAAATTTATCGCTTGCAAATATATAGATATTCCCGGATAACTTACAACTTTTCTATTGTTTTTATTTTTTATCGCTAAAAATTTGCGTTTTAGAAAACAATCATCTACATTTGCGACTGCCTAATCTTTTTATTAAACTCTTGACACATAAAATCTATGCGTAAGAAAACCTTAGCACTAATGGTCGGTCTTATGGCCACATTGACCATTGAAGGAGGATTGCACGCGCAGTCCCGGTTTAAAACACAGGGGGGTGAAAAGCTTCCCAAAATGATGAAAGAAAGTGAGAAACTTTCTATTCCACCTGACGACATAAGGAAGGATTATCCTTTGCTACTTACAGCAAAGCCTTCCGGTCGGAATCTGTTTAAAACTCCTGGTAATATATCAGCAACAACGAAGACTCGTTCGCTAAAGGATGAAGCGTCTGACTTTACGATGTGGGGAAATCTCGTTTCTGCTGCATCTTGGAAACAGTATACTTCGTCTTCTAAGTATCCGTACGGGGTTTATTCGTTCTCTGTACCAAGTATGACCAAACAGGTCTTGAAGCAGTCTTTAAATATAAATGCAAATGGTGGAGGCGGTATTTATAATGATCGCTTCCACTTCGTGCATTTTACGCAGGTATATGGGGCGATTTTTGCATCTTATTATGAATATGATGTGAATACGTGGAAGGTTGTAAAATATGATGACCTTAGTGATAATGCTATGATTGCAACATCAGTTGCCTTCGATCCTACATCAGGAAAAGTTTATGGCTGTTTCTATACAAGCGACTTGAAAGGGCTAACAATTGGAACAGTAGATTATGAAAAGGCTGAAAGAGAAGTGCTTTGTCCAACTACCTTATCGTTCTTAGCCATTGCAGTCGATAAATATGGCCGCTTGTTTGGTATTGATAGAAATGCAGATTTATATCGTATTGATAAGAAGACCGGCGCCCAAACAAAAATAGGCAATACGGGCGTTACAATTGGTGCTTACTATCAGAGTGCTGCTTTTGATTTCAAAACCAATAAATTGTATTGGGCTTCGGCTTCAGATTCGGAAGAAAACAATGTTCTTTATGAGGTTAATGTTAATACAGGACAAGCAACTGAAATAAAAGAATTTCCGGACAATGAGCAGCTAGTTTGCCTTTACATTCCCCAAATGGTAGATAAAAAAGCTCCGCAAGAAGTAACAGATGTTGATCTTGATTTTACAGGTGCTTCTACGACGGGAATAGTCAAATTTAAGCTCCCAACTAAAGCGATTGATAGTACAGCTCTTTCTGGATATGTAGAGTATTTTGTGTTAGCAGAAGGTGATACGCTGAAAACCGGAAAATCATTTCCTGGTCTTACGATTAACGCCGATGTCACAGTCTCTGGCGGAAAGACTCCGTTTGTGATTTTTGTAAAAAATAAGGCAGGCGAGAGTAAGCGAACCATTGTAAAGAAATGGATAGGGAAGGATGTTCCTCTACAACCAGAAGGTATTAAGTTGACCTTAGACACTAAGAGCAAAGTGACTTTGACTTGGACTGCTCCAACGAAGGGTAAAAATGGCGGTTATGTAAATCCGTCTGATTTGCGTTATAAGATTGTGCGTTATCCAGATGAAGTTGTTGTTGCAGATTCGCACGTTGGCACTACTTTCTCAGAAGAAATTACCCCCCAGACACTGACGGCATATTACTATAAGGTTAGCGCTGTTAATGAGGGGTATACCGGTGAGGAAATTGTATCTAATAAGGTGCTTGTTGGTGATCCGCTTGAAGCTCCTTATGTTGAAGAGTTTGATGGACAGCCAGCCTTTGATTTATATACAGTGATTGATGCCAATAAAGATGGCCGTACTTGGGTGATGAATAAGGTAGACAATATGGTCTTTAATCAATTTAACCCCATTAGAGATGCTGATGACTGGCTGATTTCTCCGCCTATTCACTTAAGTAATGATAGACAGTACTCATTCTCATTTGTTGTAAAGTCGACTAATAAGCTTAATTCAGAACGTATTTCTGCTTCATTAGGTAGTGGAAATGTAATTAACGATAGCTATAAAGTAATAGTACCTGATACTATATTTCACGGCCCAAATGAGGTTACTATCTCAACGTTGGTTTCTGTTAATAAGGATAGTATTTACAACTTTGCTTTCCACGCTACTAGCCAAAGTAATCAAGGTTATCTTTTCCTTAATAAGATTATTGTTACTGAAGGACCCAAATATGCTGCTCCAGACTCTATTACGGACTATACATTAACAGCAGGTGCTGAAGGTGATTTATCTGCAGAGTTAAAGTTCCGCACACCTACGAAGGATCTTGAGGGTAAAAATCTAGGGACTCTTACGAAAGTAGAGATTCTTCGCAATGGCAAACTCATTCATACGATAGAGAATCCCGCAAAGGGAGCTATGCTTACCTATAAGGATAAGTCTGACGATATTGCGAATGGATTTAATAAATATACTGTAGTTGTAAGTAATGCAAGCGGTGCAGGGCGAGTTGTTGAAAGAGATGTTTACATTGGCTATGATTTGCCGCGTGCGCCACAGAATATTAAGCTTGTCGACAACTTTGATGGAACCGCCCTTTTATCTTGGGATTCTCCAGGTACTAAAGGCGTGAATGATGGTTACGTTGATGAAAATGAATTAACTTATAATGTATTCTCTGTACAGGGTGAGTCAGTATCTACTTTCAGAACAGGTGTAACTGAACGTTCTCTTGATATTACCGATATTCCACAAACTGGTGAACAATCCTTATTCTATTTCTTGCTTAAAGCAAGTTCTAGCGTTGGAGAAAGTAAAATTGGTCGCTCCCCGTGGATTATTGCAGGGTCCCCTTATACTTTACCATTTCACGAAGGATTCCCAGATGGCAATAT
The DNA here is from genome assembly GCA_015259305.1 of Alloprevotella tannerae. Taxonomy (GTDB): domain Bacteria; phylum Bacteroidota; class Bacteroidia; order Bacteroidales; family Bacteroidaceae; genus Alloprevotella; species Alloprevotella tannerae_B. Next base: position 4,072 of record JABZGO010000116.1, read on the forward strand.
CGAGAATAGCTTTTGGACGAGAGGTAAGGATGGTAAAAACAACATTGAGATAGTTAATGAAACTTCTTCAGATAACGATGGTGGTTGCTTAAAGTTCTTAGCAGATAAGAGTGGAGAGTCAGCAAGCATTAGCTCTGGAAAAATTGATTTAGCCCAGGCTAACAATCCAACCTTGCTCTTCTCTTATTATGCCGTTCCTGGTAAAGATAATGTTATCCAGGTTGAAATTAGTAAGGATGGAAATGCTCCTCAAGTTGTCTCAACAATCAACTATAAAAATTTAGAAGGCGACGAAGGATGGAGAATAAAGAAAGTAGATCTGAACAACTTCAAAGGCTCGAGATTTATAATTCTTACTCTGCGTGGAATAGATAATAATCAAAAAGCAACTGCAATTTTGATAGATGATATCAATGTGCGTAACAACTTTGATTATAATCTTGATGCTCATTTGGTAGCTCCAAAACAAATAACAGCAGGACAATCAGCGCAATGTTTGGTGACTGTTCGTAATATTGGCGATAAAGATGCTGAAGGTTATACCATCGACCTTTATGCTAATAATAAGATTGTAACTACGCTTAGAGGCGAGACGCTTGCTCCGGAAGCAAGTAAGACATTTACGATGCAGTATAAATCAAAAGTTACTGATCCGGAAGTCACTAAGTTGAAAGCCGTAGTTGTCTTCGACAAGGATATGGATAAGGCTGATAATACTTCTAAGACACTTGATATAAACTTAAAGGCTTCTGACCTGCCTGCGATCAATGATTTGACCGGACACGTAGATGAAGCAGAAGATATCGTCACTTTAACTTGGACGGCCCCTGACACTAAGATTAGCGAGATAACTGAAGACTTTGAGGGCTTCAAAGCCTTTGAGATTAAGGACCTGTCGCCTTGGAGCATTGAAGGTGATCGTGAACGTAAGACTGTAGTTTGGGAAGGTTTTACATTCCCGCATGCAGGTGAACCATTCCCCTTCATCGTCTTCAATCCGTCGAAGATTACCGAGTACGATCTCTCTCGCTTCTGCAGCCCGCATTCCGGCAATCAATTCTTGGCTTCTATCACCAATTATTCTGCAAAAGGAAATAACAGTTGGTTGATTTCGCCATCTCTCTCAGGAAAGAAACAAACTATTCGCTTCTGGGCAAAATCTATGGATGGTTACGAAAGCATAGAGGTTCGTTGCTCTAAGACAAATGCCGATACTGCTGCTCTCAATACTATTCTGATGACTGAAAATCAGATTCGGAATAAGTGGAAAGAGTATCAAGTAGAGCTGCCTGAAGGAACGAAGTACTTCGCAATTCGCGTAACGTCTAAGTTCCAGCAAATGCTTATGCTAGACGATATCACATACGAGTCGGGCGTTGGCACTATCATTGGTTTCAACATCTATCGTGATGGTCAAAACATCGGTACTGTAGATGCTCAGACTACTATCTTCAAAGATAATACGGCTGATAAGGGCAACCATAACTATACAGTGACCGTCATTTACGATGAAGGTGAATCGAAGATGTCCAATAGTGTATCTGCTGTTACTTCATTGAATGATAACGTGAAGGCAGAAACGATCGTGCGCACGATCCCAGGTCATATTGTCGTAAGCAATACCATTGGCCAAGATATTGTCATCTTTGCAACGAATGGTAAGCAGGTCTTCTCCGGAAGAGGTCAGCAAAATCTGCTGATTCCGATGATGCGAAATGCTTATGTCGTAAAAGTCGGCAACAAAGCGTACAACGTTTTAGTACCATAAGG
>JABZGO010000116.1:5851-6087 GCA_015259305.1 Alloprevotella tannerae
CTGTTCTTGGTTGCATCTCTTTTATTATCCTACAGGCGAGTTATTCAAACAAACATGCTTTATTCTTTCATACGACCGAATGAGTTAACAGGTACAGGGGGATAAAAATGGTTCTTCCGTTAAATGCGTAGATGCCTATCATGCAGTGCATATAGTCTTAATGTGAAATATTCTTCATTTCTGAACCCATATATCTGTCTTTTCAAAACCTTTATTTTATTGTTAATTCCTTCTAT
>JABZGO010000117.1 GCA_015259305.1 Alloprevotella tannerae
ATACGCATACCGCGCTTATCGATAGGATGGATAAAAAGCGAAGCAGCGAATACAGATACACGCCCACGAACCATCAAGAAAAACATTGACATCAAATATTGCAAGGAGGGCGACATTCAGAGGCCAAGTAGCAAAAAACACCTTTCATAAGACACTGAATTTCAAGACTCATAAGGGCGCTAAAACTTTCTCCTAAGAAAAGAAAAATTGTCTTAGGAGACAATTTTTCCTATCCTAAGGCGTGTTTAAATTTTCTCCTATGATCGTTTTTACTTTCACCTAAGCTAATTTTTAGCTGATACTGAGGATGGAAAAAACTTGACCACAGAGGCAAATGTGAAGCATAAGTAAGCCATAAAAACAGAGGTGGAAAGCAGATGTTTATGATGGGCAACTTGATCGAAGAAAGTAGCAATCAGTAGCCGGAATTAGGGCGAAATAAAGAGTAAAGTCATTGACGAAAAGTCGACATCAGCAAAAGAGCCATGTTATAGCTCTATCGGCACAGACTACGATAGCGGCCCGCTTCCTAATAGGAGGCGGGCCGCTGCAATTAGTTATCGTTTTTTTGCACGAAGGCTTATCCGCAGTGGAAGAAGCGTTGTACGAGTTCGAGTTGTGCTTCCGGATTATTTTCGATATCAGCGCGGAGCGTCTTATCATTGTAATCGCGCAATTCTTTGATGATACCATCAATCATCGCTGCACTGAAGATGCCTTGCTCCTCATATACCTTGCGTTGACGCTCAAGGCAGTCAGCAGAAGCTACACAGCTATCAGGCAAGGAGTTGATCTTCTCTAAGACAGCAGCATTCTTCGGATCGTGGATATTCACTGCTACGAAAGTCTTTTCTGCCACTTCGAGCGCATCGGGCATTTCAAAGCCGTGGCGGCAAGCTACGCAGAGACCGGCCAAGAGTTGGTAGAGATCTGCACTACCATCGCCGTTACGGATCTCAACCGTTTGCTTCATAGAAGTATCGTAGTGCTCCATCGGTTGTTGCGGATTAGCCTTGTGGCTCATATCCACATCCTTAGCCCAGCCAAGGGGTACGCGTACTAATGCAGAGCGGTTGCGCAAGCCCCAGCAAATGTTCGTCGGAGCTTCTTGGTGAGGAACGAGACGGAAGTAAGACGTCGGGTTCTTGTTGCCGAAGGCTGTCAAACTTGGCGCCAAGTCCATCATACCGGCAATAGCTTTCTTCGCATTGTCGCTCAATTCGCCATTCTCCAGCATCAAGTTTTTACCGTTCTGCACTAAGCGCATATGGATATGGAGGCCGCTTCCTGCTTTACCCGTCGTAATCTTCGGTGCGAAGGTTACGTTGTAGCCCTCTTGGAAGGCCATATTGCGGATAATCCATTTAGCTACGACGAGCTGATCGGCTGCATCAATAACGTTAACGGGGAGGAATTCGATCTCGTTCTGCTCGTAGATAAAACCGTTCAAGCGGAAGTTACCTACCTCAGAGTGACCGTATTTAATCTGACCGCCTGCACGCGCAATAGCGTCCATACATTTTACGCGGAAAGTATTGGTCTTTGCGAAAGGATCGCTTTCGTGATAGTTGCGTTGGTCCGTTGCAGGGAAAGCATCGGTCTCAGGCATAATCACATAGTATTCCAACTCGCCCATTGCCTCAAACTCAAAGCCTGTAGTCTTTGTAAAAGCAGCAGCAGCTTTTTTGAGTGTCTGCTCCGGACCACTTGCCAAAGCGTTGCCTTCAGCATCGAAGAAGCCGCAAAGCAAAGCAAGCGTAGGAATCTCAGCAAAAGGATCAACGAAAGCCGTGGAGAAACGCGGCAACACATAAAGGTCTGAGCTGGATGCTTGAACAGACTTGAACAGACTTGAGCCGTCAACACGCTCACCACAAGTGAGAATCGTGTCAAGATAGGCCATATCCGTAATTACGAAGTTCAATGTCTTCAAACGTCCATCGCCGGCAGGATAAAGGAAATTGATCATACGAATGCCATTTTCGTAGATAAAACGTACGATGTCAGCTTTCGTAAATTCCGCTGTGGGCTTGTTCAGATAACGTACAACGTCATTCGCGTTGTATTGAAATGATTTTTCCATAACCGATAGAGAGTTACCAATTAGTAAGTAAGTAATCTTAGTATATGTGGGCAAATTTACTCATTAATTTCAATCAGACAAATAAACTGCGTACTTGTTTAAAAGAATCTTGAGTTTTCCGGTTGTCCTCGGAGCATATTTCAAAGCAAAGTGGCGGCTTATAAGTAAGCGGTAGCAGCACAATTGCGCCACTACCGCTTACTCGCTTACATCTAAAAAGATCAATTATCCTTAACGATATGTACTGTCTCTGTGGGAAAGGGGATGTTGAGCGCAGGATCAGCAGTCAGCGCTGCGTAAAGCGCTTCATTCATTTTGAAGCGTACGTCCCAATAATCCGCACTCTTAACATAAGCGCGCACCGTCAAGTCTACACTGCTGGTGTTTAGGTTAGTCACTTCTATAAAGAAAGGTTCCAATCGCTCGCCCGTATCTGTAGTTGGTACGCGAATCAGGCGAGATTCAGCATCCAGACAAGCCTGAATAACTTCTTTTGCGTGAGCGATGTTATTGCCATATTCGATGCTGACAATCCACTGCGCTCGGCGGATGTCAGACTTACTTTGATTGATCACAACAGAAGTCGACATCTGTCCATTAGGTATATATATTGTACGCAGATCTACAGTCTGAATAATCGTATGGAAGAGTAGGATTTCTTTTACCGTCCCTTCATTGCCTTGTGCCTCGATATTGTCGCCCACCTTATAAGGCTTAAAAAGCAAGATGACAATGCCCCCGGCCACGTTCTGCAAATTGCCGGATAGCGCCATACCAATGGCAACGCCGGCTGAGGCCAAGAGGGCGGCTAACGACGTCGTGTTAATTCCTAAGGCGCCAACGACGGAGAGAATGAGCAGGATGAGCAGGACGATATTGACTAAGCTCCGCAAGAAGCTCTGTACGCCGGGGTCTATCGTGCTGCGCTCAAGCACATGCCGAAACACGCGATTGAGCAACTTAACTACATAGCGCCCTATAATAAAAACAACGAGCGCAATCAGTATGCGCTGCCCTATCATAATACTGCCATCAAGCAGTTTATCTAACATGCGATCCAAGCGCGAGACACTGACTGGGGGAAGCTCAACTAAAGATATAAAATGCATAATTCCTAAAACATGAATCGCGGCAAGTCCTTATTCTGAAAGAAGAAGCACTTGTCGCGATCTTATGGATGATTGATTTACTACTTTTCTAAGATACGTCGCGCACCGATGTAACGTGCGCTATAATAGGCCGAGTTGGAATTGTCTATTTTGACCCCCGTGCGACTTGCGTGGATAAACTTAAAACTATTTCCATCTGCGGAGACGTCAGTTACGATGCCTACGTGGCCTACGTTATGACGATTGCGCCCTCGCCCGAAGAAGACTAAGTCGCCCTTCTGTAAGTCTGCAATCTGTGTAATGGGGGCTCCTTCTCTATATTGTGTGCGCGAAGAGCGCGTAATGCTCAAATTCTCTTTCTTATAAACGTAACTCGTGAAACCTGAGCAATCGAAGCCACTTGGGCTGCTTTGTCCTGCGCGGTAGCGAGTGCCTATATATTGTAAAGCGGTCTGTACGATGCTTTCTGCTTTCTCAGGATCATCGTCTGCATCCTGATCGATTGTTACGTCAAATGTCGTCTTTCTTTCAATATTTATGGCTTGTGCGCAGTAGCAAGAGAAAATGCCAAACGCTAAGGCCGTAATCGTATTTCTTAGTCTCACTTTGTCGTCTTTATTTATAGGATTCGACTTTCTTAATACTGCGCTAAATTACAAAAATCATCGTAGTTAACAAGCACCCTTTAGTTTTTTGCACGTATACCCTTCTGTGCGCGAAAAGCAGATTCCTGTTTTAACACACTTGTTTTCACTTGCTTACGAAAGGAACCCATTAAAATTTGCGCCGCGATTATTTAGCATTATTTAAGAACCTATATGCTGCAACTTTTAAGCATTTCATCCGTCATTGATACCTATTTTTTGCAGATTTACTTCTGTATTTGCGCGGAATTGTGTAATTCTGCACATCATAAACAATAGATTCTTCTGATTATGCCGCTACATTTACTCATTGCACCCGACTCTTTCAAAGCTTGCCTGTCTGCTTCTGCCGTGGCGCAGGCGATGGCCGAAGGTGTTCGGAGCGTGGTGACCGATGCCACACTCTCTCTTTGCCCTTTGAGTGATGGAGGTGAAGGTTTAACGGACGTATTGGCTGCTCGCCACCCACACAATATTATATATAAGGAGGTCGAAGGGCCGGAAGGCTGCCTCGTGCGCGCCGCCTATGCTTTCGATGAAGAGCGGCAAACGGCCGTCATCGAACTGGCAGCGGCTTCCGGCTATGCGCTCATATGCAATGAGGCCTCTTCCATATTGGGGCGCACGACGCGCGGTACGGGGCAATTGATGCTCGATGCCTTAGATCGTGGCTGCACGACTTTGCTTCTCGGACTAGGAGGAAGCGCTACGAGCGATGGAGGCGTAGGCTTGCTGCGAAGTTTAGGCGTTCGCTTTTTGGATCGAATGGGGCGCGAAGTGGCTGATAGGATTGACGATTTTCATCGCATAGCGAGCATTGATACGGCGGCAGTCTCTCCGCTCTGGCGTAAGTGTCGTATCCTCCTACTCTGCGACGTCGATAATCCGCTCTGCGGCCCGCGCGGCGCAGCGCATACTTTCGCCCCACAAAAAGGGGCAAGCCCGCAAGAGGTGGGCTGCATTGAAACAGCCCTCACCCATCTGGCCGATCTGTATCAAAAGCAGTGGGGCATCAGTCTGCACCAATGCCCCGGTGCAGGCGCGGCAGGCGGCACTGCGGGTAGTTTGGTAGCAACAATGGGCGCAACAATCAAACGCGGCATCGACTTTGTGCTGGCTGATGCTGACTTTGCGGCGCAAGCATCGCAAGCTGACCTTATCTTGACAGGCGAAGGACACGCGGATGCACAAACGCTGGGCGGAAAAGTGCCGCACGGCGTGTTGCAGGCCACTGCTACGTATCAAAAACCTGTATATCTATTGGCCGGAGCAGTGAGCAACGCCGATACACTCAAGGCAGCCGGCTTCGCTGAAGTATTGGCCGTGACGCCGCCCACGATGTCTCTCTCCGAAGCGCTACAACCGGAGTGCGCCAAAGCTAATCTACGCCGCACGGCTGCAAGGGCCGTACAAGCCTATATAGAAAAGAAGAACATTAAACACAATCATACGCTTAACAATGATGAGGTATAATAATGACAATGTGCGGCGTCGCGACCGCCTTATGGACGAAGCGCGCGCCTTAGAACTAATCAAATCGGCCGAATATGGCTTCCTTTCTATGATCTCTGCCGAAGGCAAGCCCTACGGCATCCCACTTAATTATGTCTGGGACGGTGATCACGCGCTCTACATCCATTGCGCGCCGGAAGGGCGAAAGTTGGAAGCATTGGCCATCCATCCGGAAGTGACGTTCTGCATAGTTGGCCGAACCCACCTCTTACCCAACAAATTTACAACTGAATATGAGAGCGTACTCCTGTCGGGGCGTGCTCGCATTGATCTATCTGAAGAAGAAAAGATGAACGCACTGCATCTATTGATAGCCAAACTCTCGCCCAACGATCAAGAGATTGGAGCTAAATATGCACAGAAATCATTCCATCGCGTAGACATCATTCGCATTGACATTGACGAATATAGCGCGAAACGCAAATATGTAAAGACTGCCGATTAAGTCTCAGGACCTCTCTTTCTGCGCACCGCCTTTACTCCGTTACGCGAGGAGTAGCAACTATCCACATTATCGTCATTCCTATTCGATTTAAGCAAGGCTTTGCATCGGCTTATCCATCTACGCTCTCTTCCTTCGAAAGTATAGCGTATATAGAAAAATAGAATATGAATAAAACATATAGGGATTTAATTTATAGATTTCAGAACCAGGGTATTGAAGAATCCCAATCCACCGGTGCAATCCTTATAGGAAAAGCGCCCCATATAGCCCCCGAGGCTTGGCTA
>JABZGO010000118.1 GCA_015259305.1 Alloprevotella tannerae
CCCTTGCATTGCAACTGTGACAGCCATCAAAAACGAAACCGGGCGTTGGAAGTGGGCGATGTTTACCATCTTCTACACGACCGGCCTCGCCTATGCCGTATCGTTTATCGTCTATCGCTTAGCTTTGCTTTTCCTATAAAGCCCAGCCACATATAATAAAAAGGCGCCGCACGCATCATCACGTTGCGTGCGGCGCTTTCTTGCATAAAGCATATAAGGAAGGCAACCAAGCACATCTTGCTCAGCTGCCTTTTGCTCTCATTAGTTGATTAGCAATTAAGGTAAAAAGATTGAATCAGGTCACGTGGCTAAAAATACAACTTTCCCTTTACATTGCCAAATAATAATTGAATTTTCTCGATCAAAATAGAGAAGAAATCAGATACGCTCCAATACGCGTTCAATCAATAGCTCAATACTATTTTTGTAGTTCGGGTTCGCTCGACCGGCCAAGCGGTTAGCGATCACCATACAGCAGGTCATAGCCTTATGGCCCATTAAGCGCGAAAGACCGGCTACAGCACTACTCTCCATTTCAAAGTTTGTAATGCGCAATCCATCGTAGTCAAAGTCCATGATCTTCTCATTTTGATTACTGTCGGCCAGCGGTAAGCGAAGTTCACGCCCTTGCGGTCCGAAGAAACCACCGCAGGCAATCGTTACGCCTCGCACCATATCTTCTGAAGCTACGCGCTCGATCAATTCTTTGTCAGCATCGACGATATAAGGATGCGCGATGCATTGCGCCCCTTTCCACCCCATATACTGCACGAAGGCTTTCTCCATCGCCAAGTCGCAAGCCTCGTCGCGTCCGGCATAGAAGTTGAGCAAACCATCGAAACCGATACTCTTCACACTGGCGATAAAAGTGCCCTCAGGCGTATTCGGCTGCAAGCCGCCGCAAGTGCCAATTCGTACAATCTCTAACTGGCGCAACTGCGGTTTTACCGTGCGCGTCTCAAAATCTATATTGGCCAACGCGTCGAGTTCGTTTAAGACAATATCTATATTATCACAGCCGATGCCCGTAGAGACGACCGTGATGCGCTTACCTTGAAAGCGCCCTGTAATGGTTCTAAATTCGCGGCTTTCGATATCGCACTCCTTCTCATCAAAGAAGTTTGCCACCACCGGCACGCGACCGGGATCGCCCACCAAAATCACTTTATCAGCCAACTGTTCCGGCTTCAGGTGTAAGTGGAATACGCTGCCATCACTATTGATGATCAATTCTGAAGGTTCGAAATAACTTTTCATATCTTGTTCTTTCCAAAGAAGATTATTTTAATTCCAATGCTCGCATGCGCACCGCTGCGTCTGAAGCCTTTACTTGTAGTGTCGCTTGCTCTTGTTCTAAGCGGAGAATCTCCCCGCCGCCCGTTTTTTGCTTTGCATAAACGCGCCGGAGTTGGTCGAGTTGCTCGTTGATCGCCTGTAGGCGCTGCGTTGACTCCCACCATTCTTTAGCCGCCTTGCGTGCTTCCGGATGGCGAAACTCATCAAGCGAATGATATACTTTATTGTCGTTTATTACAAACAGGCTATTCGTAGCCTTTCGCTTATTTTCTTTGTTACTTTTCGCATAATCAGCGGCCACTTTTCGACGCTCTTCTGCCGAAATCTGCGAGAGCCGGATCGGCATCAGCATAGCCAATTGGCGAAGCGTATTTTTAGGAGTCGAGGCATCGTAGACCTCGCGATTATCATTCGGTATAAAAGAGTAAATGCACAGCTTATCGACCGGCTGATAGCGATCGGAGACAAACCACCCCATATTGTTTGCTCGATCAATCACCATCAAGAAATCGTTGGCCGGCGAATTAAAAGGCATACCCAGATTCTGTGGCTTCAAAAAGGCTTTGGCATCTGCATCATAGCGCGTCTGGAAGAGGTCATATCCCCCCAAACTCTCGACACCATCTGCTGCGAAGTAAAGCGTCACGCCATCGGGATCCATAAAAGGGAAATCTTCGTTCCGCTCCTGCGGCATAAAGCCGGGCAGAGGTGAGGGTTGACCCCATTTTTGCCCAAAACGGTTCGCAACATATAAGCACAGGTTTTCTGCCGTGTCGGCTAAGGCGAAATAAGCCCTATCGCCCCAGTCGTTAATATAGGCTGCTTGGCCGACACGGTTGGCCTTGAGGCCTAATGCATCAGCTAAGACAGCCCCCGCTTGTAGCTGCCCCAACCCTTTTCGCAATTGTGGAATAGGAATGCTACTGCGATTTACGACCAAACTATCAATAATCCGAACTTTCTCTGTAGCCGGTAGCATCGTAGCGCCTAAGCGGACACGACTTAACAGTTGCTCTAATTGTATCGTAGGCTTCTTTTGGCGCTTGGCCGCTGCTATTTGATGCTGCAAACTGCTTACAGCTTCATCAAAATAGTAAGAGCGAAAGAGCGCTTCGGCATCCGCACTTTTTTTCTGCGACCTTTGCAACCTGACGAGTCTTTTCCCCCGTCCGCCGCTGCGCTTCCATCGATTGTGAAAGCACGAATAAGGGCAATAAAAGAGCTAAATATCTTGCGTACATATATATATTGCTACATAAATAAGATAGCAGCAAAGTTACGTAAATCTTTTTACTCACCGAGCCGGTCGTACGGCTTTTACAACAAAGGCTATGCTTCCTTGTCTACTCAATGACCATAACAGGACATGGACTAATTACAGGACATTTCAACAACCACCAACTAACTGTGTAGTTAAGAAAAGGGCACGACAAGCCTAGCTGTAATTAGCAAAAAACTTGTCAATGAATAATGAAATTAAGAACCGAAGTTGTCAACTAATTTTAGGACATTACAAGAGTTCGCCCCTTTAGAACTAAAATTCCAAAGGAGCGGAAATAAATCCTGTGCTTTGGGAATAAAATCCCCATAGGTGGGACTTGCACATGCAATAATTGATTTTTGGGGTTGACTATATTTAGTCTTATTTTTAATAGTAGTAGATACTCTATCATCTTAATCAGATTTGGAGTTCACTTGCTTTTACTCCTAAACTATATAGTATAAGCTTGCTTGTACTTTTTGTCTATATCCCCACAATAGGAGCAATGTACACTTATCCGGACATTCAATTAACAACTCATAGATCATATCCAATTGTTTTTAATGATTTAGCTCTGTAGTTTTTTCTCTAGCTCTCCTCTAAAGCGTGCGGCCTGTGCTGGAGTCGACCAATTGTCAATCTTAGTAAATAAGATATAGTTCACGCGCTCAAGATAGCTTTCTATACAGATTTACGACAAAAGAAAAGGAAAATATTGGCTACTTTTGGACATTTCACTACATTCGCAAGAAATATCATAGATTTATTTAGAAAGCAAACACTATTTACACATCATAGAATGAATAACAGAGACTGCGCCGATCATTATCCAAGCATAAATGTGGACTTGCATTAGTTCTCTCTATAGTCATCTTAACTTTAGCTAGTATTTATCTCTTTGCTACTATCTAAACACAAATAACAATGAAAAAATTACTTTTATCCTTCTTCTTGCTGATGGCTACTAGCCTTCATTCGAAAGATTACAAAGTAAGCACGGCACTTGACTTTATAAAAGCATTGGGCCCTAATCGTACGGTAATCGTTCAGGGAATCATCAATCTGTCGGATGTACTTGAAAACAATGACCTCTGTAAAGAGTTGGGTATGGAGGCATACGACTATGATATTGATGCAAAGTCTACGTTAGTAAGGAGCGAAGAGTATGATGGACATATGTTGATCATCAATAAAGTGAAAAACCTCACCATAAAAGGTGAAGATGGTGCTGCAATTCTCGTATCGCCGCGTTATGCTTACCCGCTAAGTTTCCGTATGTGTAAGGAGATTAAGTTGGTCAACTTCACTGCAGGACATACCGATGAGGGCTACTGTAATGGTGGGGTATTGGAATTTAAGCAGTGTCAAGATATAGAGATTGACCGCTGCGACCTCTTCGGATGCGGCATTGAGGGCATCACGGCCGTAGGAACGACAAATCTTGTCTGCAAAAAGAGCATTATTCGCGATTGTTCTTACAGCATTATGGAACTGCGCAAATGTTTGAATATGACCTTCGAGGATTGCGACTTTTACCGCTGTCGCGAATATACCCTGATTGCAGCCTCCGACTGTACAAATACAAACTTTATCAGGTGTCGTATATCACAGAACCAAGGCACACTTTTTGGCTTAAATAATAGCGTGATAGCGCTGAGTGATTGTGAGATACACCACGTTGGCCCCATTGGCAACATTAATATTAAAAACTATCCTACTACGAGATTCTTCAACGATGAAGATGTGCTCGAGGGTCGCGGCTTTGGACCTACCGGACGCCCAAACTTGAAAGCAAGCAGAGAGGATGATGATACGGAAGAATGTGGAGAGGAGGAAGAAGAAACAGAGGATGATTTTTACGCCGTCTGGAATCCTGAAAGCGTTGAAGAAAATCATCGAAAAGTCTTTGGTAACACTTTGGAGGATCACTGGGCTAGTACGCCAATCACGCTTCCTCAGTCTGAAGGTACGCCTAATATCTTTAACCTGACACTTGCTTTCTGCAAACAATGGACGGGCAATGACGATGACCCGAGACGCGTATTTTTTGAATTCGCTACGGGCAAACGACATATGCAGATAGATAAGGACGAAACGTCAAATATTAGTGGCACTAAGTCCTATTACGGCGATGGTTGTTCAATCAATTATAATACAAAAGAAGGATGGCTTGAGTCTGATAATAATGAGGATGAAAAAAATCTGAAAGCGGCTATTTGGAATAGAAACGACAGACACAAATTGTTGGTTTTGGTTTTAGAGCAACCCGTGCTCGAAATGTCGGCAATGTGTTATTGCTATGACTATGACCCGGAAACCCGCAAACTACGCCCCCTGCCCGACATGAAAGAATTTATCGAAATGAAGCATTATGGCTACATTATGCTACCTAAGAAGGGAAAGGATATCACGCTCACCATCCTTGCTGCTGATGGAGATGTCATATTCAAATGGAACGGCTATTCGTTTAATGTAAAAAAGGGGAAATAAGGTAACATTCTTCTGATGTATCTGCTCTGCGCCCGGCGTTTCAGAATAGAGTAGATACTTCAGAAGATTAAAAGAAGTCGGGCGTAAAAGTTAAGAGCAAAAAGGAACGCCTTCCAAGCTCCAACAATCATTGATTCTTTGTTGGGAAAGCAAGAAAAAGGGATGTACAATTATTGCACATCCCTTTTATGATTAGTGATGGAAATCGTTTCGGCTTATTGCTGCGCGCCACCAACAATATCGAGAAGCTCAGCTGTAATAGCCTGCTGGCGACTCTTATTATATTGCAACGTAAGGTCGTGCAACAATTCGTCTGCATTGTCGGTAGCAACCTGCATAGCGACAACGCGGGCAGCATGCTCGCTAGCCAAGCTATCGAGCAAGGCGGTGTAGAGCTTCAAATGGAGCGCCTTAGGAATAAGATTGAGCACCAAGGTCTCTGTATCTGGCTCCACTATATAATCTAAAGCAGGACCGTCCTTAGCCTTGTCTGCATCATCTTGAGCTAAAGCGATCGGCAAGAAGGTCTCTTGCGTTAATACTTGCGTTGCAGTCGACTTGAAGTGATGATAAATTAACTCAACATGATCAATTTCACCTTCTTCATACGATTGCATCAGTTGGGTAGCAACCTCTGCAGCCGGATTATAACTCGGATGATCCATCAAGTGAGAATAATCTGCCACGTCTTCAAAGCCGGCCTTGCGTACCGCCTCTAATCCTTTTTTACCAAAAGGATACACCTTGACAACGCTTATACCTTTTGCACGATAGGCGTCGAGCGTGCGTAGAAATTCTCTGATAACATTACCATTAAAGGCGCCACAAAGAGAAGAATTGGAGGTGTAGACCACCAAAGCTACGCGCTTCACCTCACGTTTTACAGCAAATGGTGAAGATATTTCACCCTCAAGGTTGCCGACAAAACGGGCCATAATTGCATGCAGACGCTCTTCGTAAGGCCGCATGCTTTCAATGGTTTTCTCAGCTTGGTGCAACTTGGCAGACGCCACCATCTTCAT
>JABZGO010000119.1 GCA_015259305.1 Alloprevotella tannerae
GTGTAGCCCTTTCTTTCACAAATGCCGAAGGAGATGTACGCTTACCATTAGATCGCCTTGACTTTATCAACTGCATTTTGACGGGCTATGGTACAGATGAGATTCTCGGAAGTAAGAGCAAAAGATATGAGAATGATCCATTTAACTTCTCTTTCCGTAATTGTCTTATAGATATGCCAAAGCCAACTGAGCAGGATGATTTAGCTCATTTCATCAATTGCTTTTGGGATAACAGTGAGGATGGTAAGGTTTCTAGAGAAGACAACTTCTCTCCCAAATTTGATTTGAAGAAGTTGACCTTTTCTTTTCAATTAGATAGTCTATCACAAGCTGTTGGCAATGCAGATATAGAACAGGCACGCTTGCTTTCACCTGTTGATAGATTAGGGCGTTCACGTCTGCATGGACGAGGAGCTGATATTGGATGTTATCAGTGGCAATAACTTGTATATTAGTTAGGATGGTGTAGTACTTCTGTATGTAAAAAGAGGCTATCTGGGTACTTTATATCTACTAAAAATAGTGCTTCGCCTGGTACTGATTCAGCTGCTGCACATCTATTTTTCTGCTGAATAACTTTGTTGAATTCTTCTATACTCATACGCCCTCTTCCAACTTCAATTAAAGTTCCAACAATTGCACGAACCATATTTCGTAAGAATCTATCTGCAGTAATTTCAAAGCGCCACAGATCTTCATTCTCATTTATCCATTCTGCTTTTGTGACGTGGCATATATTTGTTCGAGTATCTGTGTGTAGTTTGCTAAAGCTAGTAAAATCCTCTACTTGTAAGAGCAGTTTAGCTGCTTGGTTCATAGCGGTATAATCTAATTCCACTAGATATCGAGTGGCATAATGGCGTTTAAAGGGATCTTTTTCCTTATATATATAATAATGGTATGTTCTAGATAACGCGTCAAAACGAGCATGTGCATCTTGGTTGACTTGTTTTATATCTAATACTGCAATATCAGGAGGCAAAAGTCGATTTAGTCGAAAGGTAAACTTGTCAGGTAATGTGCAACAAAAATCAAAGTGTGCCACCATTCGTTTTGCATTTACACTTGTATCTGTTCTACCGGCTCCAACTAGGCTGATTGCTGATTGAAGTAGAGTAGAAATGGCCTTATTTAGAACTTCTTGCACACTTATAGCATTAGGTTGTTGTTGCCATCCGTGATAATTTCCTCCATCGTAAGAGAAATAAAGAAAGTAACGCATATAACTAAAAACTTCTTTTTGTTAGATATATAAAAATGCCCTGCCAAAAAGGCAGGGCTGACCGTATCGTATTGGGAAATATTCGTATTGTTATGCTTTTGCGTCAGCTGATTCTACGGTATTATCAGCTTCCTTTTCAGCTACTGGTTCTACTTCAGTCAAAGTCTTTTCTTCTTTTTCTGCAGCTACACTGCCTTCTGCAATAACAGAAAATGGAATTTCAGCAGAAACGTCTTTATGAAGTCTTACGATTGCCGTATACTCACCAACTTGCTTTACATCTTTAAGGACAATAGCTTTACGTTCAATTTCAAAGCCTTGTTCTTTAAGTGCATCTGCAATATGAATGTTGTTAACTGAACCATAGATTACACCATTACCACTTACTTTTACTTCAATAGTGATGGGCTTAATCTTACTCAATTTGTCTGCTAACTCTTGCGCTTCAGCTTTAATCTTTTCAAGCTTGTGTGCACGTTGCTTTAAATCCTCTTCAAGAGAGCGAAGAGCAGACTTGCTTGCGATGACAGCTTTGCCAGTAGGAATAAGAAAATTGCGACCGTATCCGTCACGAACGTTTACAACGTCATCCTTAAAACCAAGGCCATAGACGTTTTCTTTAAGAATAATCTTCATAATCTAATTCCTCCTATTATTTCATCAAATCGGTTACATAAGGGAGCAATGCAATTTGGCGTGCGCGCTTAACTGCCTGTGCTACACGACGCTGATACTTCAAAGAAGTACCTGTAATACGACGTGGTAAAATCCTACCTTGCTCATTCAAGAACTTTTTCAAAAATTCAGGATCCTTATAGTCAATATACTTAATACCACTCTTCTTAAAACGACAATATTTCTTCTTACGAGTGTCGATTGAAGGAGCTGTCAAATAACGGATTTCTGTTTTTTTCTGCTCTGCCATAATTAAGCCTCCTTTTGATTTTTCCGGTTACGACGCTTTTCTGCATATTGGATAGCATATTTATCCAATTTTGTCGTAAGGTCACGAATAACACGCTCATCACGGCGATAAGCAACTTCCAGTGTTTTGATAACCGTTGGCTCTGCTTTAAATTCAATTAAAACATAGAAGCCGGTTGATTTCTTCTGAATGGGATAAGCTAAATGCTTCAAGCCCCATTCTTCTTCATTGATGATCTCTGCGCCTTCAGCGGTAAGAACATCTTTGAACTTTTCGACCGTCTCCTTCATCTGCTGGTCAGATAAAACGGGAGTTAGGATGAAGACGGTCTCGTACTGATTCATCATACGTTTGTCTGTTAATGATTAAATAATTTTGCTCATAAAGCGGTGCAAAATTACGATAAACTCCTTGATTGTCCAAGTAATACACCAATTTTTCAGCCTTATTTTCTGATGAAATCAATGTATACCGATCATTTTGTGTGTTTGAAGCGAAAGTCGCCAGCGCGGATTTTCCTTTACATAGGAGATGCAAGACGCTAGAATACGATTATTTTTGATAGAATTACCCATATCACAAGGTTGAATGAAGTAATGGGCCGCTTTGATTTCATCGTGAGGATTAAAAGTGTCGTCTGTAAAAACAACTTTTAGCTCATTGCAAGTCTTAAGTATTGTTTGTGCCGTTTTGGGCGACAAAGTCACCCAATCAATTCCTTCAGGTAGTGCGTGTAAGCCATTTGTTTCTATACAAACATATTTCCCCGCAGCATGAAGGCTCTCTACCAGTTCTTTTGTGACGAATAATGATGGTTCCCCACCAGTTAATACTACATGTTTAGCTGGAAAACGAGTCACCTGATCCAAAATTTGTTCTTGCGTCATAAGTTCTCCCGTTTCATGTTGGGTATCACAAAAACTACAAGATAAGTTACAACCGGAGAAGCGTATAAAAATAGAAGCTATACCACTATAAAAACCCTCTCCTTGTAACGAATAGAAGACCTCATTTATCTTAAAGCGCGTCATCGTCTTCTTTAATATATACTGCAATGTTACCTTCTGACTCTTGAAAGGATACTTTATAGCAATGAGGCACTTGATCACAGATCCATTTTGCTAAGTTCTCAGCAGTTGTATTGAAATTCACGACATCATTAGCAAAGCGGTGATCTAATTTGCCTTGCACTATATCTTTTACCTTTTTAAAATCGACGACCATTCCGTTATGGTCTAATTCTTTCGCTTTGCAATAAACGGTGACAACTGCATTATGTCCGTGCAGATGCGTGCATTTACTTTCGTAGTCTAATTTCAGTTGATGTGCGTAAGCGATTTCTATCCTTTTGGAAACGTAAAACATTTCTGATATACTTCTTTGTGAATGGTTCTAACAATAGTATGATAATTCTCTTCTAAAAAAACAGAGTCTGTAGCCATTAATTGCAGAGGTATGCTTTTACCATGTTCTTGATAAGGCGGCTGTAGGTAACGGCGATTAGAGAGTTTGAGCCCATGGCGTATATAAAAGTCAATCCTTCTATTAGCCATAGGATTACTTCCTTTTGGCTCCACTTCAATAATAAGCGGTTTGTTTAAAACCTTAATAATGCCTTCTAGGGCTTGGCCACCAATATTTTTCCTTCTCAATAGAGGATCTATAGCAAAGTGTTCGCCATAAACGAAATTATGAAAATCCCAGAAAGTAAAGAATCCGGCAAACGACTCCTTATATAATATTGTGTAGGTTGTCATATGAGGAAGCTTACAAACCATCTTTTGCCATAGCGTTGTCTCGCGCCTTTCTTCTTCTGGAAAAGATGTTACGTAAAGCATCGTAGCCTGGTCTAAATCTTCTTGAGGCGCAAATTTTCTTATCATTTTAAGAATTTGATCGTGTAAATCGCACTTAGCTTTTTCCTTAACTCTGCTATTTTCCCTGATCGTATATTTACTTTTAATTTTACGCTTTGATCTGCGTATGTCTGTGATACGATCTTGCCCCCCAAATCACGTGCTATACGCATCGCCCGATCTATTTCTGGATAAGGCGATTCGAATACAAGTGAGTCCATAATGACTATTTCTTTGATTTGTGCCTTTGTTAGAGCATCTGCAGCTGCTGTTTTATATGCACGTCCTAAATTGGCTGCTCCTAATTCGGTTCCACCAAAATATCTGACAACAACTAAAAGAACATTGGTCAAGTTTTGGCTACGCAATTGTCCTAATATTGGCCGCCCTGCGGTGCCGGATGGTTCACGATCATCACTTGAGCGACTTGTTTCCCCCTCATTACCCAAAACATAGGCGTAACAGACGTGGCGAGCATCAAAATACTTTTTTTGATACGCCTTTAGTTCGCTTTGTACATCCTCTATCGTATTTACAGGAATAGCGAAGCTAATAAATTTGCTCCGCTTTTCCGTGTAAAGTCCTTCAGCGACTTTTTCTATAGTCAAAAAGGAATCTTCCAATGTTGAGGTAGTCGCTTTATTTTAGTTAAAATAATAAAGGAAGGTAGCAATGCCGCTCAATGCAGGCTTTCGCTCGTTTTCTATTTCAATTTTAAAGTCTACTTGAGCCTTACATATACCTCTGATATCCTCAATCTCTTGAAGCTTTGCGCGTAAGCGAATGCGACGACCAGAGAGGACCGCTTGACCAAATTTCATTTTATCAAGCCCATAGTTTACCATCATCTTCAAGTTGTTCACTTCTATAATTTGTTGCCATAGATGTGGTAAAAGTGAGAGTGTTAAATAGCCGTGTGCGATAGTTT
The DNA here is from genome assembly GCA_015259305.1 of Alloprevotella tannerae. GTDB lineage: Bacteria > Bacteroidota > Bacteroidia > Bacteroidales > Bacteroidaceae > Alloprevotella > Alloprevotella tannerae_B. Next base: position 4,932 of record JABZGO010000119.1, read on the forward strand.
GTCCGAAAGAACTTTCTTTGGCTGCTCTCTCTTTATCAACGTGTATCCACTGATGATCTAACGTCGCATCAGCAAATAGGTCAATACGCTCTTGTGGAACTTCCAACCAATTGCTTACGCCAATTTCTTGTCCTTTGAGCGCTGCAAAGGATTGAAAAGAATCAATAATAGTTTTATTCATGATCATTACTGTTTTTTCTCTGAGATTTGCTTCATTGTGAGCGCACTCAAGACAAAATTTGAATTGATCTCTGCATGTGCTTTGTAGGAGCCAAATGTTTTACCAGGATTATCTCTTTCTATATATTGATCTACAGAAAAGTCAACCGAGTATATTGTGCCATTATTTGAGGCCTTCTTTGTTATGTTTATTCCGTTTCCAACATTAAATCTGCATTCTTGAATATGTTCATTAAACATATCTGCTATAGTGGACATAACAACTGCTTTTGTCGCATTTTTCTTGCCTAAAAATACGGTCATAACGGGAGTAATATTTGCTGCGATCTCACTTTGATTGTTCTCACTAAAAGCACTGAAGAACTGATTGAGGGTTTCTGAAACCTGGCTTCGTTCATCTGATGTGATAGTCAGTGCTTCTGCATTACTTTGTGCAGCTTGTGCTTCAGCTGTGTAACGGCCCTCTGGGTGTATCTGCAAATAATTAGCAAAAGCAGCGGGCGTACCTGCAGTTTGTGCTTTTGCAAAATCTAAGGAGTCGATCTTATTATCTGCCAATTTCGCATAGAAATCGTCATTATATTTTGACTTGAAATTTGCAAAATCATCCGGGTTACTTGAATTGACAATAGTATTCCACGCGCCTTCTAACTCCAACAACTTAGTCATGCGTTCGCGTACATCTGCTGCAAATTTACTATTGGGAAACTGATCTAAAAAGGCCTGATAATCCTTACTGCTATGACTCTCGCTGAGTGCCGTGTATGCAGCGACTTCATCTACTTGCTTATTTTCTGAGTTTGCGATAATATAACCTCCCACAGCAATAGCTAAAATCAGAAATGCTGCTGCAATACCTATCCAAAGCGCAGTGTTCTTCTTTTTCGGCTCTATCGGTGGTTGCCCGTTATTATATGAGGACTGAACATTGTTATACTGGGGCTGACCATTACTATAT